>JALSJD010000231.1 GCA_026989535.1 Cyclobacteriaceae bacterium | reverse complement strand
CTCATCCCATCGAATCGACTTGAAAGGAGAGTCGTTAAGAAAAGGAATTTTAAAGAATGAATAAATAATTTTTACTATTTTGCAGCATCTTTCAAAGTGGCACGGTTTGAACCGAAATCACTGGCACTGTAAAACCGATATAGGTGGCACGGTCTGACCGAAATAGCCACCACAGACCATGGAAGAGGAACCAATCCTAAGAAAACTTGGAAAAGCCATGGCAAAAGAATTAAGGAGACAGATCAAATATGGATGATGGCTATTGGACCGGATACACAGGGCTTAGGAGAAATTAAAACAAGTGGGCAACTGTATCAAAATCAGTTAGCAAGCACTGCTGCCAAACTTCTTGGCTATCAATATTTATCTAATAAGCCTGTAGGTAAAGCCATTGGCCTAATAAGCCAAGGGGAATGAATCTGTGCCGTTATCTATTTTAAAGGTGAGTCCACTCAGAAAACAGACAATTTTCACAAAAAGAGTTGTTTTGGATAAGATTTTCATTTTTCGAGATTCGGTGATGCCTTGCTCTGCCATAGAGGCTACGCAAAGGAGATGCCTGAGTATCAGCTAATTGAGAAAAATGAAATACACCTTACCGATTACCCAAGTGCCTCCGCACCAGCCACAATCTCCAAAATTTCGTTGGTAATGGCCGCTTGGCGTGTTTGATTATATTTAAGCTTAAGCTCTTTAAGCAAATCACCAGCATTGTCAGTAGCCTTGTCCATGGCTGTCATTCGTGCGCCATGTTCCGAGGCATTAGATTCTAGCAAAGCCTTGTACAACTTAATTTTTAAAGAGGTTGGAATTAAGTGCTCTACTAATGCTTCTTGATTAGGCTGGTAGATATAATCATTGCTTACGGAGGTATTTCCTTCTTCTGCTGAAACGATGGGTAAAAACTGATCGGTACACATAATTTGTGTAGCTACATTTTTAAACTCATTATACACAATTTCAACAGCATCAAATTCCTTTTCTTCAAAGCCATTCATGGCAAATTCAGCCACTTTCATAGCTTCGTTGAAACTTAAACGTGCAAATAGCTCTCCAAATTTCTTCTCTACCTTAAAATCTCGTTTGGTAAAATAATCCAGTGCTTTTTTACCAATCGGCATAATGGTTACCCCTCCCTCTTTAAATTGACCTGCATACTTATCTGCAATTAAGGCATTAGTAGATTTATATACATTGGCGTTAAAAGGCCCACATAAGCCTCTATCAGAAGTAACAGCGATTATTAAAACGGAATTAATTTCACGCTCCTCACTAAAAACATTTTCTTCAATATCTAAACTGGCAGATACACCCACCAAAATGCCCTCTAGTTTTTGTGCATAAGGGCGCATTTGGATAATACGATCTTGTGCTCTACGCAACTTGGCAGCCGCCACCATTTTCATAGCTTTGGTAATCTGCTGTGTAGATTGCACCGAAGATATTCTTGTTTTTACCTCTTTAAGATTTGCCATTGGTTAAGCATCTAAATTTAACGTCATTGCGAACCTGCCTGCACTGCTTGTTTTGGCAGGCAGGCGTAGTGAAGCAATCTGTAATAATTAAGGGATTGCTTCAGTCGTTCCTCCTTCGCAATGACGTTTCGTATTTTACTTTTTATACTGTTTAATATTTATTTTGCGTAGTTTTTAGCTACCTCTTTAGCCACCGTTCTGAGCACATCAGTTAGGCTATCATCAAACTTTCCTGCTCCCAAAGAATCAATCACATCTTTATGCTTCGCATTCATTTCAGCAATAAATTCTTTTTCAAACGCTCTCATTTTATCAACGGCTACAGTATCGGTTAGCCCTTTGGTAGAAGCAAATATGATGGCCACTTGATCACCTACTTTAGCAGGTGAGTATTGAGGTTGTTTCAATATTTCCTGATTTTTCATACCACGGTCAATAGTTAAACGAGTAGCAGCATCCAAATCAGAGCCAAATTTAGCAAAGGCTTCTAGCTCTCTAAACTGTGCTTGATCCAATTTAAGTGTACCAGATACTTTCTTCATTGATTTAACCTGTGCATTACCACCCACACGAGATACCGAAATACCTACGTTAATGGCAGGACGAATCCCTGAATTAAACAAATTCGTTTCCAAGAAAATTTGCCCATCAGTAATGGAAATTACGTTGGTAGGAATATAAGCCGAAACGTCACCTGCTTGCGTTTCAATAATTGGCAGAGCTGTTAACGAACCTCCCCCTTTTACTTTCCCTTTTAATGAAGGAGGCAAGTCGTTCATATCTTGAGCAATAGCATCATTATCATTTACCTTAGCCGCACGCTCTAACAAACGCGAGTGCAGGTAAAATACATCGCCAGGGTATGCTTCACGTCCTGGAGGCCTTCTTAATAATAAAGATACCTCTCTGTAGGCAACCGCTTGCTTCGATAAATCATCGTAAATTACCAAAGCTGAGCGACCTGTATCTCTAAAATACTCGCCAATAGCTGCCCCTGAAAATGGGGCATAAAACTGCATTGGAGCTGGGTCTGAAGCCGAGGCCGAAACAATAACCGTGTAATCCATTGCCCCTGCTTTTGTTAAAGCAGCTACGGTGTTTGCAACCGTTGAAGCTTTTTGCCCAATAGCCACATAAATACAATAAACAGGCTCCCCTTTATCGTAAAATTCTTTTTGATTGATAATGGTATCGATAACAACCGCTGTTTTACCGGTTTGCCTGTCACCAATAATTAACTCCCTTTGGCCACGACCAATAGGAATCATAGAATCAATCGCTTTAATACCCGTTTGGAGTGGCTCTGTTACTGGCTGACGAAAGATTACCCCTGGTGCTTTACGCTCCATTGGCATCTCAAATAATTCACCTTCAATGGCTCCTTTACCATCGATAGGCTCAGCCAATGTGTTTAATACACGACCCACTAACCCTTCTCCTGCTTGAATTGAAGCAATTTTATTGGTTCTTTTAACCGTATCACCCTCTTTAATTCCTTTAGATTGGCCTAAAAGAACGGCTCCTACATTGTCTTCTTCAAGGTTAAGTACCAAGGCTTGTACCCCATTTTCAAATTCAAGTAATTCACCTGCTTCTGCTTTTGTAAGGCCGTAAATACGTGCAACACCATCACCGATTTGCAATACCGTACCTACTTCTTCTAGTTCAGCCTCAGATTTCACACCCGAAAGTTGTTCTCTCAATATGGCCGAAACTTCATCTGGTCTAATATCGTTCATTTCTGAAATATTTATTTCTATTCTTTAATTTCTAATTATTCTCCTAACAACTGTTATTTCCAATTCTAACGTCATTCCCTCGCTAGCTAGCGGGGGAATGACGTTAAGAGGGTTTAAGCAACAAGTGCTCTTTGTATGTTAGCTAATTTAGTTTTAACCGACTCATCAATTTGTTTGTCGCCTATTTTAAGCACAAACCCACCAATTAACGATTCATCTAAAATTTCGGTAAGTTCCACTTTCATGCCTGTAATCTCTGCAACAATATTGTTAATCTCTTTACGTTGAGCTTCTCCCAAAGTATAAGGAGTAATAACCGTTGCTACAGCAATTCCCTTCAGCACATTGTATGCGTTTACAAATTCAATGGCAATTTCATCCAATATACTTTCTCTATTTTTAGATACGATAAGTTCGAATGCTTTAAATGTTAACGTTTGTATTCGCTTTTCGAACAAGGCTTTTAAAATTGCCTTTTTCTTATCGGCAGGCACAATTGGGTTTTTTAGCACCACTTCTAATTCACGGTTTTCGTTTATAACCTTAGTGAATAAAAGCATATCCTCTTTTACCTTTTCTAATGATTTTTGAGCTTGTGCAAGCTCAATCACTGCTTTGGCGTATCGTATTGCTGCTCTGTGAGAACTCATTATTAGTTAAAGCTTTTATCTTTTAGGAACTCATCTACTAAAGCCTTTTGGGCTTTATCGTTCTCTAAATTTTTACGAATAATTTTCTCAGCAATTTCTACTGAAAGATTAGCTACTTGGCTACGAACTTCAGCCAAGGCTGATTGTTTTTCTGCTTCTATACCCACCTTAGCATCTTCCATCATTCGTTTAGAAATAGCCTCAGCATCTGCTTTAGCGTCCTCTTTAATCATACTGGCAGCTTTGCTAGCATCTCGAAGCAATTGCTCACGTTCTTCTCTTGCCTTTACTAATAATTTTTCATTATCAGCTTTTAAGTCGCCCATTTCTTCACGCGCTAATTCTGCTGCTTTTAAAGCCTCTTCAATAGACTCTTCACGAATCTTTAAGGTTTGAAGAATAGGTTTCCAAGCAAATTTAGAGAGGAGGAATACCAATAGTAGAAATGCAATGCTGGTCCAAAAAACCAAGCCTGGGTTAGGAATTAAAAGTTCCATTATATATTAATTAATTAATTAAATTCGTTTTTAATACTTAAAAAAAAGAGATGGCTACCCTAGCGGCAGCCATCTCAAATTTTTACATTAAAGCAGTAGCTACTCCAAAGAAAGCTACCCCTTCAATCAAAGCTGCAGAAATAATCATTGCAGTTTGAATTTTGCTAGCAGCTTCTGGTTGTCTAGCGATTGCTTCCATTGCTGATCCTCCGATCCTACCGATACCGAGGCCTGCACCTAATACTGATAATCCAGCAGCAAGTCCTGTAATTGTCATAATAGTTTGACTTTTTAGTTAAAAAAACAATTTAGTGGTGGTCGTCTTCTGCAACGGCCATACCTATAAACAATGATGTTAGCAACGTAAATACATACGCTTGAATTGCCGCCACCATTAATTCCAATACCATAATAAATAATAAGAACGGAGTAACCACTCCACCTACTACGTACGATTTAAAAATAAATATCATAGATGCTAAGCTAAGTACCACAATGTGGCCACCCGAAATATTAGCAAACAAACGTATCATTAAAGCAAATGCTTTTGATAGAGTACCTAAAAACTCAATTGGTGCGAGAATAAATCGCACAGGAATCGGCACACCAGGCATCCAAAATATATGCTTCCAATACGCCTTATTGGCACTAAACTGCACAATTAAAAAGGTGAGTATTGAAAGTGTAAATGTAAAAGCTATATTACCCGAAAGGTTTGACCCTCCAGGGAAGAAAGGCACTAAGCCAATCATATTATTAATCCATATAAAAAAGAATAAGGTTAACAGATAAGGCAAATATTTACCTGCTTTTTTCTCGCCAATATTTGGTACTACGATTTCGTCTCTCACGTAAATAATAATAGGTTCAAAAAACGACTGCATCCCTTTAGGAGCTGCTGTTCCTCTTTTTTTATACTTACCTGCAATAGAAATAAACACCCAAGAGATTAATGCAAATGACAAAAACAGTGAAAACACATTTCTGGTAATCGAAAAATCTAATGGCTTAGCAGCGTGCCCGTCATTACCGTGTTCTCCTGCATAATAAATATGCTCATGATCCAATATATAAGAGCCCTTATCGGTAGTAATTGTGCCATTTCCGTGATAAAAGCCGCCTGACATAAATACATCAAGGCCGTGTTCTGTCCATAAGATAATAGGAAGCGGCATTGCTAATTCTCCCCAAATATGAAATTCATGCGTATCTTGAATATGATGCAATATCATTTCAGAAGGGCTGAATTTTTTATCACTGCTTTCTTCCGAACTGCTTGCATTTGCGATAAGCACAGGAGCTGCTATAAAAAATACTATTCCTGCTAAATTTTTAAGGATTTTTCTTCCTTTTTCGAACAATGATGCCATATAACTTCCTAAATATCAGGGTCAATTCTAATTGCGACTGCAAAAGTATAAAGTAAAGATTCTAAATGAAACGTTTTATACTAAAATCTATGAACGAATTCGTTTATAAACATCTAGGATTACTACTGCTTCGAACAAAGGGTATAAAGCAAAGCTTGCAAACACAATATTTTTCTTTTGCTCGGGGAAAAATTTAGTTAGCACAACCACAGAAATAGCGGCCAATAAAAACTTAGACATAATTGAGGCCATATAATACCAAACGGCCATTTCGCTATCTGCTTGCGCGGCTTTTATATTAACCATAAAAGCCATCGTAGAAATTAAAAAATAAAAAACCACTAACTGATAAAACATAGTTGGCAATACAACCGCAGTATAATGTGTTAACATTACTCCTGCCCCTGCAATTATTATGCTTAACATTGTGAGTTTTAAAAAGAATTTGAAAGTTTTATTCATTAGTAATATCGCGAATAATTTTATACAAGGTTGCTACTAGAAATAACATCATAAAAGCCATGGTAAACCATGGCTTTTCATTTTCATTAACTGCATCTAGCCATTTTCCTAACCAATACCCCATAAGAATAGCCGCCAAAAACTGAAAGGCCAAGCCAGCGTATTTGAGAAAGTTATTAGGCTGTTTTTGCGGGTTTCTTAAAGAGCTGTTTTTCCTGTCCGTTTTCTCCAATTTTAATTTCTTTAATTGATACGCCCATTTTACAGCCTCCGTTAAAGGTTGCACCAGACTCCACAATTAATTTATTGGTAATAATATCTCCATGCACTACCGCTGAAGATTTTAATAATAAAAGATCAGAAACCTCAACAATTCCTTTCACTTCCCCTGCCACTTCAGCATTTTGAGCCAAAATGTTTCCTTCTACTTTACACGACTGCCCTAATGCGACCTTCGATTTTGTAACAATACTGCCAACTACTCGTCCTTCAACTCTAATATTACCATAGGCCTCAATGTTCCCCTCAAGGGTGGTTCCTTTGCCAATAATATTACTGGAATTGCTTAGCTCTTCAGCTACTTTTTTTTCATCCTTATTAAACATGTTCTTTATTATATATTACGAGTATTTAAAACAAAATAAAATCCTCTGGATTAACGGCATTGCCTTTATACCAAAGTTCAAGGTGAAGATGTGGCCCATCCGTTAAATCTCCAGTATTGCCAATAATGGCAATAACATCTCCACCAGTTACAAAACTACCTGTTTTTTTTAATAACTCAGCATTATGTTTATAAACTGATATTAGGTTTGAACTATGCTGAACAGCAATCACATAACCCGAATCTTGTGTCCAAGAGGATATAATAACTGTACCACTTGCCACACTCATTACTGGTTCGTTCTTTTTGGATACGATATCTACCCCAAAATGGTCATCCTTTATGTCAAATTTTTGAGAAATAAGCCCCGAAATAGGAGGGTAGAGAAACATTTCTTGTAGTTCGCTCACCGACCGTGACGTTAAATTCAAGGTTGAATCTACCATCTCAAATTCTTTTCGTAACTGCGAATCAATTGGTGCGGTTGAAAGGTTTATATACTTCCGGTCTTGTAACGAAGAGCGTTGCCTAAAACTATCTATTCTTGCAGAATCTATATTGCCTGTTAAAAACCCTTTAAACAGCGAAATAAACTGATCTTTATGCTGCATTTCAACCTCTAAAGAATCTAACTGTAAAGAGAGGGTGTATAATTTTTTATTGGCTTCAATCTGAGCATGCCTTGGATCAAACCATTTTTCGAGTAACGTTCTACTTAAAAATAAGCTTATCACTAACAAGGCAAGGAATAATAACGAAGAAAATAACAAAAATTTAGCGTACGTAAATCCAAGAAATCTCTTTTCTGCAAAGTTCTCCTCGTTCCTAATTATTAAGAGGTATCGTTCGGTTAGCCAGTTCGAAAAAGTTTTTTTAGGTTTCAATGACTTAGTAGTACGTTTTTTTGGAGCAAAAATAGAGATAAAAAAGTATTATTGTATTAATTGAAAAAAAATAACGTTTGGTTAAGGACACCCCTCAAATAATACCCATTGAATAATACACAAAGAGCAACATTCATTCTATTGCTAATTGCAATAGCATTTTTTTATTCCTGTTCTTCAGAAAGAAATGCACCCTTAAATCGTGCATACCATAATACCACGGCTCATTATAATGCATATTTTTATGCACTTGCACAAATAACCTCTATTGAAGAAAGCATAAAAGCTAGCCAGCCAGCTGATTATGACCACATCTTACCCATTTTTCCTGCCATAGATTCAGCTAATAAGGAAACGTATAAGGTAGAAGTTGAGGAGGCCATAAAAAAAGCCTCCATTGTTATTCAATACCATAAAAACAGTAAATGGGTTGATGATAGCTATAATATTATAGGCCAAGCGAGAATGTATGGCTACGATTATCCCAATGCCATTGAAACTTTTAAATATGTTAATACCAAAGGCGAGGATGTAAATGCAAAACATTGGGGGCTCATTAATTTAATGCGAACCTTTATTGAAAATAATGAAATGAGCAACGCTGAAGCAGTTGCTGATTATTTAACAAGGGAAAAACTAAATGAAAAAAACCTGAAATACTCTTATCTTATGAAGGCTTTTTACTACCAAAAGCTTGACCAAAAAGACAATATGGTTAAAAGTTTAGTGGCAGCAGAACCACTTTTAACCAAACCTGAAAGAGCAAAACTATTTTTTACCATTGGGCAGGTCTATCAAGAAATAGGGTTCGAATCTGCCGCTTTTGATTATTATAAAAAGTGCATTAGAAGCAACCCTGAGTACGAACTTTCCTTTTATGCCAAATTAAATATGGCTCAGGTAACTCAATTAGGCGAACGAAGCGATATAAAAGATGTAAGAAAGTATTTTAAAAAACTGGTAAAAGATGAAAAAAATAGAGAATTCCAAGACCGTATTTATTTAGAATGGGCAAAGTTCGAATTAAAACAGGGCTATTTAACCGAGGCCCTTAGCAACTTCAACCTTTCGATACAAAACAGTAAAAGTAACCCTAAAATTAAAGGGTTGGCTTACTTAAACCTAGGCGAGGTGTATTTTGATACCCTAAAAGACTATAGCATTGCACAGGCTTATTACGATAGTGCCGTTAACACTTTGCCCAAAAGTTATGAGGAATACGATAAAATAGCAGCAAGAAACGAAGTGTTAACTCGGTTTATTGAACAAATTAACACCATCACTCTCCAAGATAGTCTTCTTAATCTATCCACCAAAGATTCTACGGAACTGATGACTTTATTTATAGCCGAGGCAGAACAAAGAAAAGCATTAGAAAAAGCTGACGAAGAAAAGGAAAGAAAAAAACAAGCTACCGAGAGTTTCTTCTCTTTTAATCAAGAACCAACAGGCATTGGTGGTGGTAATTGGTATTTTACAAACCCTGCGGCTGTAAGCAAAGGAAGAACAGAATTTAAAAATATTTGGGGAGAACGAGTTTTAGAAGATCATTGGAGGCGTTCTATAAAATCATCTGTTATAGAAACGGATAATGACAACCCAATTGAGGATGAATTAACTGACAATCAGAAGCAATCAGAAGAGGATGAAAAAACATCCATCGCTAATGTGGCTAAAACTTTTTATGATCAAGTACCGCAAACTAAAGATGCCGTACAGGCAGCCAATAAAAAGCTTGAAGACGCCTATTATACCCTAGCCAATATTTATCACTTTGAGCTGGAAGAGGATAAAAGTGCCATTGAAAATTACAATATCCTTTTAAACCGATACCCTACAACTCTTTATGAGCCAGAAGTGCTCTACCTTTTATACCTAATAGAAATTGAAGCGCATCCCAAAATGGGAGAAAAGTATAAAAAACTCATTTTTGATAAATTCCCTAACTCGTTATATGCTAACCTTATATTAAACCCAAGTTTTGTGGAGGAAAGTAATAAAACAAATGAAAAATTAGCCATAGAATATCAAAAAGCGTATAAACTCTACCAACAAGAAGATTTTGAAAGTGCCAAACATTTTATACGTACTGCAATTACAGCCTCTCCCAAAGCAAGTTTTATAGCTAACTTTTGGTTATTAGATGCGCTAATAATTGGTAAAACCGAATCGCTTCCTGAATACCAGTTTGCCCTCAACGATTTTATACTAAAATACCCAGAAGGAGATTTAACCGATTACGCCAAAAAACTATTGGAAGCCTCTAAAACTTACCAAGACCGCCTTGTTAAGCTTAAAGAAACCCGATTTAGCAAAGTAGTGGCAGATCAAGATCACTATTTTATTGCAATTGCAGACTCTGCTAGCGAAAAATCTGCACTCGAATCCATTAATAGACTTATAGATTCTCAGTATGCAAATAAAAATTTAAAAGTAGGGAAACTATACCTTACTTCTACTAGTGTTTTTATAGTTATTAAAACATTTAGCAACAAAGATGACTCCCTCCTTTTTTATGATATAATAAAATCAGAGCAATCAGTCAAAAATGTTACTTTTGTTATTTCAAAATTGAATTTTGAATTATTATACCAAACCAAAGAAGTGGACACTTACCTTACATTTTTTGAAGCCAATTACTGATGAATAACTTACAGAAAAATATAAAATCTAAGTTGGTTTGGGCTATTTGGGTTGTTTTTATTGGCCTATTTGCAGGCCTGCCATTATATATATCTGCTGTTTCTCATGATTTGTTTGGATGGTTTGGCAAAATGCCAGCACTTAGCCAACTCGAAAACCCTGAAACAGACCTTTCTTCTACACTGTATTATGCAAATGGCGAAGAAATGGGTAAATATTTTAGGTCTAACAGAAGCCAAGTTACGTATGATCAGCTATCCGACAATCTAAAAACCACACTGGTGGCTTCAGAAGACCACCGGTTTTATAGCCACTCTGGTCTTGATTTAATAGCCTACTTAAGGGTAATAAAAGGAATGTTAACCTTTAATCTTGCTGGTGGAGGCAGTACTATTACTCAGCAATTGGCAAAAAAGCTTTATTCTACCCGCGATCAGGAAATGGAAGGGAGCATTTCTAAGTTGGGGGGAATACCTCGATTAATTGTTTCTAAAACTAAGGAGTGGCTTATTGCTGTTACCTTAGAAGAAACGTTTACCAAAGAAGAAATTATAGCGTTATACCTTAATACTGTTGACTTTGGAAGCAATGCCTTTGGCATAAAAGCAGCTTCGGTTACTTTTTTTGGCAAGGAGCCTTCGGAACTCAATTACCAAGAATCTGCCACACTCATTGGTTTATTGCAGGCCGTTACCAGGTTTAATCCAGTACTCAATTACGATAACTCGTTAAAAAAGCGTAACGAAGTTTTACTAAAGCTTCAAAAACAAAACGTGCTGTCAAAAATTGAATACGACTCCTTAATTCAACTACCTATTGACTTAAGTAATTATAAAGTAGCTAATCAAAATACTGGATTGGCCAATTATTTTAGAGCAGTTATTCAAAATGATTTATTGGAATTTTGCAGAGATAGAGGAATAGATTTATACGAATCGGGACTGAAGATACACACGACCATTGATAAAGATTTGCAACTATATGCAGAAAATGCCATGAGTTGGTGGATGGATTCATTGCAAACCACTTTCACCGAATCGTGGGGTAAGCGCAACCCATGGGTAGATGAAAATGGCAGAGAAATTAAAAACTTTCTTAATCGTGTTATTAAACGAACCGAGCATTATCGTAAATTGAAGAAGAAATATGGTGCTGATTCGGACTCGATAGGGATTATTCTTAACCTACCTAAAAAGATGAGAATATTTACTTGGAAAGGAGAAATTGATACACTCATGAGCCCTATGGATTCATTGCGCTATTATAAAAAGTTTTTACAAGCAGGTTTTATGGCTATGGATCCGCATACAGGTAATATTAAAGCGTGGGTTGGGGGCATTAATTATAAATACTTTAAATATGACCACGTAAAGCAAGGTAAAAACCAGCCTGGCTCTACCTTTAAACCTATTGTATATGCTACTGCCATAGAAAATGGCTATTACCCGTGCTATGAGGTAGTTGATGAACGAAGAACTTATGAAACAGGGGGTACACCGCCAACTTGGTCGCCCGAAAACTCGGATATGAAGTTTACTGGTGAAAAGATGACCATTCGGAAAGGGATGGCACAATCAAAAAATTCAGTAACAGCTAAAATAATGAGTTTAGTAGGGCCAGAAAATGTGGTTGCCAAAGCTCACTCACTGGGGATTGAAAGTGAACTTGCTCCGGTTCTTTCATTAGCCCTTGGCGTTAGCGATGTTTCTGTTTTTGAGTTGGTAGGCGCTTATTCAGCATTTGCAAACAAGGGTATTTGGACAAAACCATTTTACATTACCAGAATTGAAGATAAAAACGGAGACATCCTGCAACAGTATGTTCCGCAACAAAAACAAGCCCTTAGCGAAGAAGACGCCTACCTTATGGTGCATATGCTTAAAGGAACTATAGAAGAAGAAGGTGGTACCGCACGCAAGCTCAGTTACCAATATAACCTGCTTAGAAATGGAAATGAAATAGGGGCAAAAACAGGCACTACTCAAAACTACTCTGATGGGTGGTTTGTGGGCGTAACCCAAGATTTAGTGGCTGGCGTTTGGGTTGGCGGAGACGACCGTGCCATTCATTTTCCATCAATTAAATACGGCCAAGGTGCCTATATGGCTTTACCTATTTGGGCGGAGTTTATGACGCAAGTGTATAATGACGACTCTTTGGGCTATGAAATGCAGCCGTTTACAAAGCCCAGAAAACCCCTATCGGTAACGCTCGATTGCGGGCAGTATAGTTTGCTAAACTTAACCCCTGCTGATTCATTATTACAAAGAAGATTAGATTCACTTTCGGTTGACTTGGACGAGGAGGGCATAAACTAATGAATGACCAACAAAAGTTGGTAGCTACTATTCCTCATAACCCCGGTGTTTATAAGTATTTTAATGCACAAAACGTGCTTATTTATGTGGGTAAGGCAAAAAATTTACGCAAACGCGTTGCCAGCTATTTTAATAAAGGAGCCACTCACAACCGTAAAACAAAAAAACTTGTTTCTGAAATAAAAGACATACACTATGTAGTAACCAATACAGAGTTCGATGCCTTATTGCTGGAAAACAACCTTATTAAAACCAATCAGCCCAAATACAACATACTATTAAAAGATGATAAATCCTTTCCATATATATGTGTAACACATCAGCGATTTCCTCGCATTTATAGTTTACGAAATATTGATAATGCCAAAGGCGATTTTTACGGCCCCTATATAAGCGTAGTAAAAATGCGCTCCGTATTAGATTTAGTAAACAAAATATACTCATTACGTACTTGTAAATACAATTTATCTAAACAAAATATAACTAATAAGAAATACAAAATTTGCCTCGAATATCATATTGGTAATTGCAAAGGGCCTTGCGAAAATTTACAAAGTGAAGAAGATTATGCAAATAACTTACTACAAGCTATACATATATTAAAGGGTAATATAGCCGCCCCTCGTAAATTTTTAGAAGAAAAAATGCGAAGCTATGCAGCTACTTTAGCATTTGAAAAAGCGGAGGAGTACAAAGTAAAACTTGCGCAATTAAATACTTTTTATACTAAATCAATTGTAGTTAACCCTAAGCTAAATTCCTTGTATGTAATAGCTCTAATTAGTACGGATAAAAAGGGATATGTAAATTTTATGAGTGTTAGTAATGGGTCAATTACGCAAACAAAATCTGTAGAAATAAAAAAACAATTAGAAGAGTCTGACGCTAACATACTTATAGCTGCAATACCTCAACTCATAAAAAATATCGACATTAATCATCCCACTAAAATCCTGTCGAATATAGATGCACCAGAAATTCCAGCACCTTTAATGTTAGAAGTACCTAAAATAGGCGATAAGAAAAAACTTGTAGATATGTGTTTAAAAAACGCCTTATTTTTAAAAAGAAATAGTGAGCAAAGGATTGAAACCTCCAATAAAAACGACAAAACATTAGCCCTCTTACAGCAAGCATTAAGTTTAACCACCTTGCCATCCCATATTGAGTGCTTTGATAACTCAAACATACAAGGCACAAACCCTGTGGCCTCTATGGTTTGTTTTAAAAATGGAATTCCTTCTAAAAAAGACTATCGAAAATATACTATTAAAACAGTAATTGGACCCGATGATTTTGCATCTATGTATGAGGCAGTTGGAAGAAGGTATAAGCGATTGCTGGAAGAAAAAGAGCCGCTTCCTAACTTAATACTGATAGATGGCGGCAAAGGCCAATTAAGTGCGGCAGTAGAGGCCTTAAAAAATGTGGGTGTTTATGGCAAAATAGCCATTATAGGCATTGCCAAGAGGCTTGAAGAAATTTACCTACCTGGCGATAACTTACCTGTTCATATAAACAAAAAATCGCCTGCGCTAAAATTATTGCAGCAATTAAGAGATGAAGCCCACCGCTTTGCTATCAGCTTTCATCGAGATAAAAGATCGAAAGAACAGATTAGTAGCTTTTTGGATAACATTAAAGGCATAGGCCACAAAACCAAGGATTTATTATTAAAAACGTATAAATCACCTGATAAAATAAAAAAAGCTCCTTTAGAAGAGCTTAGCAAGCTAATAGGTGTTCGCAAAGCTACCCTATTGAAGGGTTAACATGGCTAAGTTAAGTTAATGAGCATAAAGCTAGATTGAGCGATTCAGTAGAGATGAAAAGTGCTAAGAGACTGGAAATAATCCCGAGCACTCAGCGATTTTTTAGAGAGTATAGGTTTTAGCTGTATATCACACAAACCTAGCTGATGGTCTCCATTAGAAGTAAATTTGCTTATATATAATAACTCTTTTTGTGAAAATTGTCTGTTTTCGGAGTGGACTCAATATTAAAAGGTCAACTGGCAGGTTTAATCGTGGCAGAGCCTCTGTTAATCCTATTTTGCCGAAATAATAAAAGCTATGTAGTAGCCTATATTTTTATTTTAGAGTACAGTTTGATTGCTTAACTTTGTAACCTTTATTTTAGTAAATATTGTTATGCAGCACGAAAACAGCCCAGAATTAGACGGAAAGTACCTCGGCACCATTTCGAACGACTTTATTAAAGTGTCCGATAGCTTAAAAGAGGCTTCCTACCATATCCGCGATAGGGAGTTTTCCAAGTATCCTATTTTTCCGATTAAAAAAAATGGAGACCCCGAAATTGGGCAATTATTAATTGGCCGAAAAGAAGCAGCTACCCAATGGAATTATAATGCCTCTTTTCTAGACGAATTTATTCAACGTGATTTAATATCGAAAGAAAAGGAAGCTGACTTTATCGCTAATTATAAAAATCCGGATGAATTTTGTTGCTTGTTTGTCATAGATGGTGAATTTACTCGGTTTGTATTTATCCCCTACCCAGAAGATTAATGAACAACAACTTGCCTTTGAGCACCAACGACTTAATTATTGGCTATAAAGGCAAAAAAGAGGCAAGAGTTGCGGGTCCATTGCATTTTTCAATTCCCAAAGGGGCTCTCACTGGCCTCATTGGCATTAATGGCATTGGCAAATCTACGTTGCTAAAAACCTTAAGTGGACTACTACCACCATTGGCGGGTGAAATAAAAATTAATAATCAAAATATTTTTAAACTAAGCTCACAAGAAAGAGCCAAGTATATTTCGTTAGTGCTTACCACACCCATTAATGGTGGGTTTGCCACGGTAGAAGAAATTGTAAAAATGGGCAGATATCCTTATACCAATTGGCAATTTGCGGTTTCAAAAACGGATAAAGGCATAATAGATAACGCACTGGCCTCTGTTAATTTGGAGGCCAAACGCAATCATTTGTTTGCTGAGCTTAGTGATGGAAATAAACAAAAAGTAATGATTGCCAAAGCCTTGGCGCAAGACACCCCTCTTATGATTTTAGATGAGCCTACGGTTCACCTTGATATAAAAAACAAGTTTATCATTCTTCAGCTATTGCAAAAACTTGCTAAAGAACATCAAAAAACAATCTTGTTTTCTGGTCATGATTTAGATTATATGCTAACCTTTTGCGACCAATTAATGTTGATGACAGAGGGTGCATTGTCTGTTAATTTTCCAGAGCATCTTATTGAGTCAGGGGCTATAACTAAAGCCTTTGATTTGAAACCTCAAGAGGTTAAAAATTTATTTTTTAGAAAAAACATAGTATGAAAATTAGTTTATTTAAAAAATTTATACAGCTACAGCAAACCCTGCTTATTCGATTTGGTATTGTAATGCTGATTTATTCTTTTATGAGAATCGCTTTCTTTGTGGCCAATTACAACCTGTTTCAAGAAACCACCCTTGCAGGTTTTTTTGTAATGTTATTGGGTGGTTTAAAATTTGACCTGTCGGCCCTTTTATTTATAAATGCTCTATATATTATAAGCCAAACCTTACCCTTTAGGTTTAGGTATAAGCTTGTTTATCAAAAAATAACAACTATTTTTTTTATTGCAACAAACGCTTTTTTTATTGCAATAAATAGTGCTGATATTATTTATTACCGCTTTATTTTAAAACGAACTACCTTAAGTGTAATCGAAAACTTTGAGAACGAAACAAATTTATCGTCACTATTTTTTAGATTTATTTTTATCGACTATTGGTATGTTACGCTCCTTTTTATTGGCTTGGTTTACTTAATGATTTGGCTATTTAATAAAACTACCGTAAGCAACCCTGGCAATCAAAAACCATGGGTTTACTACCCTACGCAATTAGCGGCAATGCTCCTATTACTTTATTTTTCAGTGATAGGTATAAGAGGTGGTTTTACAGGCACCACTCGCCCTATCACCTTAAATAATGCAGGGCGGTATGTAGAGCGCCCCAAAGAAATGGCCATTGTATTAAATACGCCATTTAGCATTTTTAAAACCCTAAATAAGCAAACTTTTAGCCGAGTTTCCTTTTTTAACGAACATGAGCTTAAAACTATTTACTCACCTATTCACACCCCTGCATCAAGCAAGCCGTTTAAAAATAAAAATGTAGTTGTATTTATTTTAGAAAGCTTTGGTAAAGAGTATTTTGGAGCTTATAATAAAGAGTTAGATAATGGAAACTATAAAGGCTACACCCCCTTTTTAGATTCACTTATTAATCATAGTTTATCATTTAAGTATTCGTATGCAAATGGTTGGAAATCTATTGATGGAATCCCATCGGTTATTTCAAGCCTTCCTTCATTAAAAGGGTCGTTTGTGCTGTCAAATTACTCTACCAATAACACCTCCAGTTTAGCTTTTGAGCTAAAGAAAAAAGACTACCATACTGCTTTTTTTCATGGCGCCCCCAATGGTTCTATGGGGTTTCTTGCCTATGCAACTGTTAATGGGTTTGATGAGTATTACGGAAAAACTGAATACAACAACGATGACGATTATGATGGCATTTGGGGCATTTGGGATGAAGAATTTTTCCAATTTATGGGCAATACACTTAGTACATTTAAAGAACCATTTTTAAGTACAATTTTCTCAGTATCATCTCATCACCCCTATATAGTGCCTCAAAAACATATTGACAGGTTTCCTAAAGGAAATTTAAAAATGCACCAAGTTATTGGTTATACAGATTTTGCCCTAAAAAAATTCTTTGAGAAAGCAGCAAAAACAGATTGGTATAAAAATACGTTATTTGTTTTTACTGCCGATCACCAGAGCAAATCTCAATTTAAAGAGTATAATACAAGCCTTGGAAACCATGCGGTGCCTATTATATTATTTGACCCTACCGGAGAATTACATGGAATTAGCTCAAAAGTGGCACAACAGATAGACATTGTTCCTACCGTTTTAAGTTACCTTAATTACGACCAGCCTTACTTTGCCTTTGGTAATAACTTGCTAAGCGATTCTACAAATCATTTTGCCATTGCCTATAATGGCACTTACTACACCATGGCAATGGATAGTTATTTTCTCCAGTTTGATGGTGTAAAACCCTTAGGATTTTACAATTTTAAAAAAGATATTCTTTTAACTAAAAACCTTGCAAACAAAAATTTACCAGAAATGGATTCAGTAATTAAAGTAACCAAAGCTTTTATACAACAGTATAATAATCGAATGATAGATAATAAGATTTCGCTACCTGATGAGTAAATGACCCAATTAAACCTAAACTATATCTTTTCAGACATTTAAAACAATACCACTAAGGCACTAAAAAATCTTTTTTCTTGTGCCTACGCTGCGGCTAAAATGGGCAGCTATAGTACCTAACAGGAACCAGATTTTACTCTATCCAATCGTTCAAATCCCAATTATAAGTGTAATACTTAACCTTGTAATCATTGGTAATTGGCTCCTCTAAATATTTGTTTAAATAGGCAATTTGCTCTTTTTTAGAACTGCCAAAGTGCAGCGAATACCACTCAAATATTTGAGATAATTGCACTTCTTTTTTTGTGCGATCAATTCTTATAAACTGAGTGTTATTTATCGAAATTTTTGCCTGCTCCTTTAATTGGTTATCTACAGTTTTGGGCTTATACACGGTATTGCTTAATGGCGGGCAACCCACTGCAGCACAAGACAAGGCAAAATGAAGCCTCGAATCTTTCGATTTCCCAAACAAAATCTTCTTTTCAAGGTCGTCTAAACTTAATTTAATATTACCAATCGAAAAGGATTTATCAGTAAAAAAACCTTTAACCTTTAACGGGCCTTCCATTGGGTAATGATTAACAACATTATAAATAACCAACATATTATAGGCATTAATTACAAATGCCACAAACTCATCATTACTTAATGTTTTTAAATCGGTATTTTTAATCTGTTCAACAATCTTATTCAATTCTGATGGGTCTGATTTTAAGGCCGAATAGTTAACCATACCATGCTTTACATAATTACGCATAATGTGGTCAACATTTTTGTAAAATTCATCTTGTTGCGCATTGGCATAAAAGGTAGAAACCAAAAATAATAGAGTAGTTAAAAACGTTTTCATATTTTCAATAGTTAAACAATTGTATTTCTATAAACACCAGTTCCAAATATAAAGTTCAAACTCTAATTTTGTTATTTTTTAACAAAGGAACGTTAACTAACATATAATTGTTGGCTCTACAAAAGACAGAATAGCTATTTTTGGATGTAAATTGAATTAATTAACAATCCCTAAGTCAACCTTTAACCTAACTAAAATGCACATTGTTATTATTGGTAATGGCATAGCAGGAATTACCACTGCCAGGCATATTCGCAAATTGAGCGATTATAAAGTCACGGTGATTTCTTCTGAATCGGAATATTTTTTCTCAAGAACCGCCCTTATGTATATTTATATGGGGCATTTAAAATTTGAACACACACAACCCTACGAGAATTGGTTTTGGAAAAAAAATAAAATCGACCTTGTGTTTGATAGAGTTACCGATATTAATACAGAAAATCAAAGTCTTTCCTTACAATCAGGCAAGCTCATTGGCTACGATAAGCTAGTGCTTGCTCTAGGCTCTACCCCTCGCCCACTACCAACCCTGGGTGCGGAGTTAAAAGGTGTACAAAGCCTGTACAGTAAGCAAGATTTAGAGCTTTTAGAGGACACAAAAGGAATAAAACAAGCCGTAATAATTGGTGGAGGATTAATTGGTATTGAGCTAGCCGAAATGCTGCATAGCCGAGGCGTACACGTAACCTTAGCGGTGCGAGAAAAGCAATATTGGGACATCGTATTACCTCCCGAAGAAGCCGAAATGGTAGGCAAGCATATCATTTCAAGAGGTATTGATTTGAGGCTCAACACCACCGTAGAAAGTATTAATGGAAGTAGTAAAGTTGAATCAGTTACACTTGGAACAGGCGAAGTTTTGGAGTGCCAATTTGCAGGAGCCACCATTGGAGTAGTACCCAATATTAAGTTTATCGAAAACACAGCCATTGCAACCAACAGAGGCATTTTAGTTGATGAACTATTGCAAACCAACGTTAAAAATATGTACGCCATTGGCGATTGTGCCGAAATTAAACAACCCACCAAAGGCCGAAGAGCCATAGAAGCAGTATGGTACACTGGCAGAATAATGGGCGAAAGCTTAGCTCAAACACTTTGCGGTACTCCTACCCCTTACAACCCTGGCATCTGGTTTAACTCCGCCAAATTTGTTGATTTAGAATACCAAACTTATGGAGATGTGCCTGCTAAAATAGACGGTGATTTAACCAGTATGTTTTGGAGCGAAGAGAAGCCAGAAAGAGGTTTAAGAATAGTATATGAAAAAGCGACAATGAAAGTACGAGGCTTTAATGCTTTGGGGTTAAGGCTGCGCCATGAGCTTTGCGATGAATGGATAGCCACGGGCAAAACAATAGATTTTGTACTCGAAAACCTGGAGGCATTAAACTTTGACCCTGAGTTTTATAAAAAGTTTGCATCGCAGGTTACATCTCAATTTAAAACTTTAGCCTAAAAATATGAATCGACTAGGAACAGTTTTAGTTGTATTGGGGTTCAGCATATTTTTAGCCATCCCATTTTTAACAACCCACACCCTTACCAAAAGTATTATTACCAAAGAGTTTAACTCTGATGAAAAAACGACAATAGCAACCAAAGCCTTTGAACCCGTAATAGAAAAAACCGTTTCCACATGGCAATTACTTTCTGCTACTGGTAAAGCAATAACCGAAGTAAATGAAACAGCAATCGCAAATTATTCCTTTTCTACCGAAAATATTACAAGGTTAGAAAACCTTGCGCATAACAACTCGTTAAATGCCAAAAGCATAGAAGCGCTTTGGGGTAAAGAAAATTTTAAAGTAATCGCCTTTAAAAATTACGGTAACTGGCTTTTTGGCAGGGAGTTTGGTTCTGATGCAGAGTTAGAATCCAACATTAAACAAGTAACTGATAATATTGCTCAATATGAGGTCATTCCTAAAAAAGGAATCGATAAATATGCCGCAAAATCATTAAAGTATAACCTGGCAAAGCACTCCATTACAGGATTATTGCATACGAATGCCCTGCTATTTCTGCTACTCACCTTTGGGCTAGCAGTCATTGGCGGACTTTTAATGCTGCAATCGTATATGGCAGAAAAGCCAGGCATTAAAAATAATGGCACGTTTTTTCACCCTGCCAAATCCCGTAAATGGCTAGGCATAATTATAGGCACCTTGCTCATTTCATTTTATGTACTGCTCTATTTCTTTCCCGAATATATGGTCGGTTGGATTAGGCTAACTGATTCCATTAGCTATAAACTAAGTGGCTCAGAAGCAGGGCAATTTTTCTTATACGGTTTTATGTACACCGTAAGTATGCTGGTAATGGGTGCTCGTATGCTAGCAAAATACAGGCATAATAACTACCAACTAATACGAACCGGTTCGGTTATGTTTTTCCAAACCATATTTGCATTTCTTATCCCCGAAATACTGGTTCGGCTTAACCAACCCTATTTCGATTTTAAAAATGCTTGGCCCTTAGACTATGACTTTTTCTTTGATTTTGAACTGAATAAGCTTATTGCCGGAGGCAACTTGGGTATGTTTATGTTGGTATGGGGAATTACGTTTTCTTTAATTGCAGTTCCCATTTTTACCTATTTCTACGGCAAAAGATGGTATTGCAGCTGGGTTTGTGGCTGTGGTGGCCTTGCCGAAACCGTGGGCGACCCCTTTAGGCAACTTTCGGATAAATCATTACGAGCATGGAAAATTGAACGCTACATGATTTACTCCGTACTGGTATTTGCCGTGGTTATGACTATTGGCGTATTATACACCTATTTTACAGGAGCAAGCGAGCTTCTTGGCATTAATACTTTTAGTATGCGCCAAGTGTATGGAGCCTTTATTGGTGCAGGATTTTCAGGCGTAGTTGGCACAGGTTTTTACCCCGTAATGGGCAATAGAGTTTGGTGTAGATTTGGTTGCCCGTTGGCCGCTTATATGGGCATTGTGCAAAAGTTTAAATCACGGTTTAAAATTACCACCAATGGTGGGCAGTGTATATCTTGTGGTAACTGTTCTACCTATTGCGAAATGGGCATTGATGTAAGAGCTTATGCCCAACGTGGCGAAAATATTGTGCGTGCTTCTTGTGTGGGCTGTGGTGTATGTGCCGCTGTTTGCCCCAGAGGGGTGCTAAAATTAGAAAACGATTCTAATACCAATAGAGTAAATACTGCTAATTTTGTGCGAAAATAAAAGTAACACTCAAATTTATGCCATACCAGATTTGTTCCGTTATCTCCTTTTATAAAAGGGCTCTACTGTTATTTTAATGGGACTAGGAATTTGATGATGTCATAACTACAAAGAAGAATACATATTGTTTAGTTTTCTTAGTGCCTTCTGTGTAAGACTCTGTGTTCTTTGTGGTTATTACCAAAAATAAATTAACCACAAAGAACACTAAGGAGGCACAAAGTGCTCAATGAAATACTTACAAAACAAGCTGTACCACTAATTCCATTAAATTGGTGATAGAACCTATAAAAGTATAAATTTAGAAGAGCAGTAAAACATTATTTTTAAATAATAATAACAATTAATGATAGAAGTAATACGGGTAATTATTCCCGCTTTAAACGAAGAAAAATCGATTGCTAAGGTTATAGAAGAAATTCCAAAGTTAATTGTAAAAGAAATAATAGTATGCGATAATGGCTCGATCGATACTACAAAAAAAGAAGCCGAAGAGGCTGGAGCAACTGTTTTAATCGAAAACGAAAAAGGCTACGGAGCTTCGTGCCTTAAAGGAATAAATTATGTAAACAACTTGAACCAGAAAACCGATATTATTGTTTTTTTAGATGGAGATTACTCAGACTACCCCCAAGAAATGAATAAAGTAATAGCACCAATTTTAAATAAAGAGGCCGAAATGGTGATTGGCTCCAGAGCTTTGGGGCAAAAAGAAAGGGGTTCGTTAACACCACAGCAAGTGTTTGGTAATTGGTTGGCTACTAAAATGCTTTATCTATTTTATGGTGTAAAATTTACAGACCTTGGCCCATTTAGAGCCATTACCTTAACTGCCCTAAACCAACTTAATATGGTTGACCGCAACTATGGATGGACTGTAGAAATGCAAATAAAAGCCGCCAAACAAAAAATTAAAACTGTTGAAGTGCCTGTAAATTACCGCAACCGAATAGGATTCTCCAAAGTATCGGGCACTGTAAAGGGCACCATTATGGCGGGTTATAAAATCATATTCACTTTATTCAAATACTTATAATGGCCTGGTACGAAATTTTTATCCTTGGGCTTTACCTCCTTGTAATGCTGATGTTGTTTATCTATAGTATGGGGCAACTGCATCTAACATTTGCTTATTTAAAAGCCCGTAAAACAATAGACGAAACAACGCCAGCCATAGAAAATTACCCTTTTGTTACCGTTCAGTTACCCATTTATAATGAAGAATATGTAATTGAACGGCTGATTGACTCCATCTGCAAACTCAACTACCCTGCCGGCAAACTAGAAATTCAGGTGTTAGATGACTCCACTGATGAATCTGTAGAACTTATCGCAAAAAAAATCAAGGCCTATCAACAACAAAGCATTGACATTAAGCATATTCAACGACCTACACGTACTGATTTTAAAGCGGGTGCTTTAGCTTATGGCCTAGCCCAAGCTAAGGGCGAATTTATTGCCATTTTTGATGCTGATTTTCTGCCTCCACCAGATTTTTTACTAAAAACAATTCCTTATTTTAATACGAGTAAAGTAGGCGTGGTGCAAACCAGGTGGGGGCATATTAACAAAGAATATTCGCTCTTTACTAAGGTGCAGGCTTTTGCCTTAAACGCTCACTTTTCGGTAGAACAAACGGGCAGAAACTACTCGCATAGCTTTATTAACTTTAACGGAACAGCTGGGGTTTGGCGTAAAGAGTGTATTAAAAATGCCGGTGGATGGAGTGCCGAGACTCTTACCGAAGACCTGGATTTAAGTTACCGAGCCCAATTAAAAGGATGGAAATTTAAGTACCTAGAAGATGTTGAATCTCCTGCCGAATTACCTGTACTTATGCCTGCCATTAAATCGCAACAATACCGATGGAACAAAGGAGCCGCAGAAACAGCGGTTAAAAATTTAGGCAAAGTTTTTAAATCATCCCTATCTTTAAAAACCAAACTACACGCCTCTTTTCATTTGCTAAACAGCAGCATTTTTGTGCTATTGCTTATTGGAGGCATCATTAGCTTACCCGTATTATATATTAAGTACCTCCACCCCGAAATTAATTTTTATTTTCATATTGCCAGTATTTTATTAGTTGGGTTTGTGTCCATCGGGTTCTTCTTTTGGGTCTCTGCCAAAAAAGCGCCCTACACCAAATCAACCGATCGATTTATTCCTTCCTTTTTTGCCTTTATGACCATCTCTATGGGGCTCTCTTACCATAATGCAATGGCCGTTATAGAAGGGTTATTTGGTAAAAAAACACCTTTTATAAGAACACCAAAATTTAATGCCACAAGCAAAAAAGCAAAAATTAGTGGAAATAAATACCTATCACGAAAAATTGATGGCAGCACAATTATTGAGTTTGCCTTAGGCCTCTATTTTGTAGGAGGTCTTGTGTTGGCTTATGTTACTAAAGATCTTGGGCTTGTGCCTTTTCACTTAATGCTAGCCATTGGGCTGTTAACGGTAAGTTACCAATCAATTAAAGGGACACATGCCTAAACCGCATAAAGGCTTTACTTGGCTTGCCATTGGTATTTCCATCGTAGGCTATATGCTTATTGGGTACGTAATTCAACGGCCAGAAACTACTCAATTGCTAACAGCCTATGCCGTAATTTTTCTTGCCTATGTTTTTCTCATTTATCAAAAAGAGCACTTATCAATTAAGCATATCATCTACTTAGGTGTGTGTTTTCGGCTACTATTCCTATTTTCTACCCCTTTATTATCCGATGATTTTTACCGCTTTATTTGGGACGGAAGGCTTTGGTTTAATGGCATAAACCCTTTTGCGGAACTGCCCACTTTTTATATGGAGAACCTTAACATGGCGCCTGTGGGCATTAATGCTGAATTATTTAACCTTATTAACTCACCTACGCATTACACGGTGTATCCGCCCATACCGCAATTTATAAACTGGGTAGCTGCTTGGTTAGCTTCAGACTCCATTTGGTTAAGCACTGTTATTTTACGTATTGCACAAATTGCAGCGGAAATTGGCACATTACTGCTATTCCCTTCTTTACTAAGAGCCTTTAAAATAGAGGTAAAAAATATTGCTTGGTATGCACTAAACCCCCTAATTATAATTGAATTGGTTGGCAATTTGCACCACGAGGCATTAATGATATTTTTCTTAATGCTCTTTTTATCAAACTTGCAACAAGAAAAAATTAGTAGAGCAGCATTTGCATTTGCCATGGCTGTGGCAGCCAAACTTATACCTCTGATGTTTTTACCTGCGGTATTGCTCAGTCTAAAATTAAAAACAGGAGTGCGCTTCATAGTTGTTTTCAGCATAAGTATGGCCATAATTTTTGCCCCCTTATTAGACCCTTCCTTTTTTAGAGGCATTGAAAACAGCTTATTGCTCTATTATCAAAAATTCGAGTTTAACGCAGGCATTTACTATGCTTTTAGGCAAATTGGCTATTGGGTTAATGGGTATAATATGATTGCCCTCATTGGCAAGTTATTGGCCGTTACCACTACCATATCCATCTTAATAATTTCAGTTTATTCATTCTATAAAAAGAAAGCCCTGCCTGAAACAATGCTATGGTTATCAGTTGTATTTGCTCTTTTTTCACTAATTCTTCACCCTTGGTATATCTCCCTAGCCATTTTATTTGGCACTTTTACACGCTATAAGTTTACCTTTGTTTGGAGTTTATTAATTATGTGCACCTACGCAGGTTACTCCATTACAGGGTTTAAAGAAGTGATGCCAGTGGTAGCCCTCGAGTTTATTGTGGTGCTTATAGTTATGTTTATTGAGATGCGAAAATTCTCAAGTTACACTAAATTGAATGCTAAATAGAAAGTTGCTCCTTGCCCTGCTTTGCTTTTACACCAAATTTCACCTTCCATCAACTCTACATATTTTTTAACAATTGATAAGCCCAAACCTGTAGAAGTTTCATCTCCTGTTGGTTTCGCACTTAAATTAGCATACTCAACAAACAGCTTTTGGTGGTCTTCTTTAGTTAACCCCGGCCCTTGATCTTTAAAAGAAAGCACAGCTCTTTTTTTCTCAAGCTTAAGAGCCACATTTACCTTTTTGTTGGGAGGTGAAAATTTAATGGCATTGGAAATAATATTCTCAATAACTTGTTGAATATGATGTTTATCTCCTTTTACTACAGGTTTTTCTGTTAACCCATTTACTGAAATCTTAATATTTTTTTGATCGGCAAGTGGTTGAAAATTGGCAATAATACGATGTAAAATGGGGACTAATTTTACATTACTCGTCTGAAAATCAGCATTTTCAGCATCTATGGCTCGGGTGTTTAAAATACGGTTTATCATCTGGCTAAGTCTTTCAGAGGATGACGATATATTTTTTAAACATTCTTGCTGAGTAGGTGTTAGGGAGCTTTCTTCTAACCGAATTACTTCGGCCAGTCCTTGAATTTGATTTAAAGGACTTTTTAAATCGTGTGCTACCACGTTCATAATGTAGTTTTTTTCTTCGTTTAGCTCTTCGAGTTTCGCATTTTTTTCTAATAAGGCTTCGTTTTTATCCGCAATAGACTTTGCCTGCTGGTAAATTTTCGATTTTTGATTAAGTATCTGTAAGTTCTGGTTGTTTATCTGCTTGGCCACACTAGCCCGTTTATAAAAGTAAGTGGTAGCCACCAAAAGTAAAATTAGAACGAAACCAGATACAACTAATAATAAGGTGTTTTTTAACCGTTCTGTTTTTAAGCTATTTTCACTTATTTCATGAATTCGTTCAATTTCTCGTTGCTGTATTTGTTCTAATTGGGTGGTTTGTATTTCTAGTATGGCTGAATTGGTTTCAGCATCGAATAAAGAATCTTCTATTTCTTCTGATTTTCGAAACCATTCAATCGCTTTTTTATAATCTCCCTTATCTTCCTCAATCTCTCCGATGGTATAATACTGGTTAGGAAGCAAAGATTTATACCCTTCTTTTTCGGCTATTTCAACCGCTTTGTGTATGTATTTTTCTGCTAAATCATACTCTTTCATTCGAAGATAAGCATCACTAATGTTTAAATTATTTATAGCTTCGCCATAGGTTTGATTTAGCAGAGTGAGGGTTGCGTTGCTTTTTGTATAATATTCAATGGCCTTCTCATAGTCATCCTGCTCAGCATAAATTATTCCAATATTCGTATAACTAGTAGCTAAGCTTTCTTTATCATTAAGCTCTATATAGGTTATTAAAGCTTTGTTAAAATAAATAGAAGCACTATCCAATTGCCCCTCTTGCCAGTAAATTACACCTACATTATTATGAATGCCTGCAAGTGCTTTATACTCTTTTAACTCTTGAAATGAATTGCCTGCATTTCTATAATACCTAAGTGCCTCATTATAATTTTTGGTTGCTACATAAATATTGCCAAGCAGCATATAAGTTTTAGCAAGCTTTAAGGTATCATTAAGCTGCCTAAACATAGTTTGTGCTTTGCTTAATTCACGCAATGCAGGCGCATAGTTTCCTTCCATTGAATAAATAGAACCATGTGCTTTGGCCACTTCGGCTAAGCCACGGGCATAATCTATTTTAGTTGCCAACTCTTCTGCACTATCTAAAAAAATATTGGCAGAGTCGATAGAATACTCCGCTGTTATTGACACCAATTCAATTAATATACCAACTCTTGTAGTAGCCGTTTTAGTAGTATCTAACGCAGCTTTTAGCTTTACCAAAGTAGTATCTTGCGCTTTTCCGAAAAAAGAAAAAAGAACTAAAAATGGTGTAATTAATTTGAAAAAATTAGTGTTAAGCATTACTTATGCTAAAATAATTATTTATCTTTTATAATTAATGAAATTTGAATTTTTGTAGATATAATACACATCATATTTGATGTAATTTTTAAATAAATTTATGAATAAGAGCCTACTAGTGTTTGCAAGAACCCCTGAACTTGGGAAAGTTAAATCTAGGTTAGCAGCTTCTTTGGGTGTTAAAAAAGCACTATTAATTTATAAAGAGCTACTTAATAATACACTTTCTATGGCCGTAAAAACAAATGCCAACGTTAACATTTATTGGTCAGAAAAAATGCAAAATGGCAGGCTTCAAGTGGGAGCAGATTTAGGAGAGCGAATGTATCATGCCATTTCAAACGAAATTAAAAAACATGACCTAGTGTGCTTAATTGGCACCGACACGCCAACTCTTACGCCAGCCATTATTGAACAAGCATTTAACAAACTGGCCAAATATGATATCATTTTGGGCCCTGCTAAAGATGGTGGCTACTATTTAGTAGCTTGCAAGGCACATCCTCCTAAAGAATTGTTTTTGCATAAAAAATGGAGTCATAATGCGGTGCTAAGCGAGGCACTGGAAACCTGTAAGCTAACTAATTTATCAGTAGGTTTATTGCCCGTATTAATGGATATTGATACCGAAGATGACTATAATAAATGGCAGGCTACCGAATAATACGCAAGCCCAAGTTAAAAGTAGAGCCTGCTCCTTGGCTTTTACCAGCCAAAAAATTTGTGTAGAGTCCTTCTACTTCAAGTTTGCCTGGTACTAACTGGTATTTTATACCGGGGCCCATTTGCACATAATAACTATCTACAAAATTGGCTTGCCCAAGCTGAACCATTAGCTCGGTTAAGGCATAAAGAGTTATCCTGCTGGTAGGAAAATAACTTACAATAGCTTTGGCAGGTAGCCTAAAAAAATTATCCGATTCTTCCACCTTTGGCTTTTTAAAGTACATCCAGCCACTTAATTCAAAAAACACTTGCCAATCTTGCCCCAAAGATTGGTCATAAAAAATTTGATTTATCCAAATATTATTGTCAAAAGCCAAAAATGGCTCATTAGGGTTGCCTCCGCCTTGCATATTAGTAGCTGTAGCAATTAAAAAGGTGGACGTAATCGAAAATCGCTCTAGCGAATTAAAAGGAGCAATTTTAATTTTGGGTGCCACATAGGCAACCTCTCCTCTTTTTTGAATGGGGTCTGTACCTCGTTTTACACTATTAATCCAAACTTCGCCTCCTACATTAAGCCACGAATTTACACCTATAAGAAAGTAATTGGTCGAAGTAAAATAGCTTTCTCTAAAACCTATTTCTTGCTTTTCGGAGAAACTATTATAAAAGGCTTGTTGCGTATATAAATTATTAAAGAATTTTATTTCAACCTGCCCTTTTTTCATAATGGATGAAGGTGTAATATCTTGCAAGTTTAAATCTTGCGCATAGCTTGTAACACTTATAACAAGCACAAATAGGCATATAGCCGCAAAGCGGAAGTTTGTCATACGTTAAATAACAACGATTATAAAAAATAGTTCATCTTGCTAACTACAATTTAATAAAACTACCCCGAGGCAGAGCCATTGGGGTATTATAGAAGTTTACTACGCAAACAAAATTATTTCCGACCCAAGGGTCGGGGAATTAAACCAAAAGGGCTATCGCCCTGCGATTAAATACTCGATTAAAAAACAGGATATTGCTTAGTTCACTTAAAAAGGTAACATTACATTATTTAAGTTTGTGTTTTATTTAAAATAAAACACTTCGAGATTAATTTACACTATGAAACTATTCTACTTTTTTATTCTTAGCTCTTTTCTATTCTTACTCGCTTGTACTAAAACCAAAAATAAGCAACTCCCCATACTTGGGAGGCACGAGTACATAGAAACCAGCACAGGAACCGACACTGTGTTTCATACCATAAAAGATTTTGCTTTTTGGGATCAAGACAGCAGCCTTATTACCAACACCACCTTTGAGAACAAAATTTATGTGAGCGATTTCTTTTTCACCTCCTGCCCTAGCATTTGCCCAGTAATGAAAGTGCAGATGCTGCGTATTTACGAAAAATACAAAGACAACCCAAATGTTGGCATTTTATCGCATACCATCGACCCTGAGTACGATAATATAAAAGTGCTGAAAGAATACGCTAGCCGATTGGATGTTAAAAGTGATAAATGGCATTTTGTAACGGGTATTAAAGATAGCATTTATTCTATCGCTCAAACCAGCTATTATATTGGCGTACGCGATGACGGCAGCTTTGAGCATAGCGGCAAATTTGTACTTGTGGATACACACCGAAGGATACGAGGCATATATGACGGCACAGACGAAGAAGCAGTAGATAAATTGCTTAATGAGATGGATTTACTACTGCAAAACTAGTTATATAACGTATTTTTTAGTTATGATTGTATTTGGTGGTAAACACAAAAACAGTTCATAAAATAATTATCCTGCTATTAATACTATTAGGAGTAATTTCGTATGATCATTCAGATTTTAAAACCACAAATCACCTCCCCGAGTTAACGCTTCGGAAATCTGTAGTTAAGTGCACATACTGCCTTTAAGCGCATGCAAAGAAAAAAACAACCACTTACGTCCTGCCTGCGCAGGCAGGAATCCGCCCTGTAGGATGCTACAATTAATAAAGACTGATTATAAAACCTAGATTGATTATAGCCATAATGTTTAATCTCTTTCCATATCTACAGATTCCTGCCTGCGCAGGAATGACGATTTCTATTTTGCTTTTCTTTTTAATTAGGGGGCTTAACAAAATGGTTTAAACTAAAACGACAAAATGTTATGCACCCTATAATCGATGCCAAAATAATTATGACCTCTGAAAAAGGATTTTTAACTTTAAACAAAGGGTTAGACAACTATCAACTTAGCTGGCATTACAATAACTTAGAAATAATATACCGTGTAAACGCTCGTAAAAGCGAAGGTATTTTTGAATACACAAGAAAAAGGAGTGACTATGAGAATAAATTTAGGGTGCTGGAACATAGTAATTAATTTTATATAACTAAATAAATAGTTATATTGCAATATCAACAATTTAACACATTATGATCCGTATTCTTATTTTTCTTATTACCACAGCACTTGTTCTATCACCCAAACTTAATTATGCCCAAGCCCCTAAGCTAACTAAGCAGCGTAAACTAGCCCTCGATTCTATTGCCAAACAGCAATTAAAAATTGAATACGACATTAAACAAAAAAGAAAAGAAGATTATGCCAAAATGGAGGCCAAATTTAGGACTCCTGGCGGCATAAGTTTACAAGAACAAAAAAACATTTACAAAGAACGTAAGCGAAAAGAAAAAGCTTTACGAGATTCAATATCGCATATAAAATTAGACTCAATCATTACCAGAATAGATCTTTCCGACAGTACAATTTTAGCTTTTAATAATGGACGTTATTTCGAAATACCAGACAAAATTCTTGATTTACACAACCTCGATTCACTTTCTTTTAAGAGCAATCAACTTACCTCTCTCAAACCCCAGGTATTTGAAATGGCAAACTTAAAAAATCTTAATGTGAGCCATAACAAACTAGAAGCCCATAATATTAAAATTAGCAAGAATGAGTCGCTAACATCTTTAAATTTAAGTCATAACAACCTCACCTCGCTACCTAAAAAATTAAAAAAACTAACCCTCCTCAAACGGCTCGACCTATCCAATAACAAACTTGGCAAAAGCACCAAAAAGATTAAGTTTAAAAGAATGAAATCGCTGGAATATCTGCGATTAAGCTATAACGAACTAGAAACCATCCCCAAAGGGCTGCATAAACTACCCAACCTAAAAACATTGGTGCTGTTTAATAATTCACTTACTTCACTAAAAGGAATCGAAAAAATAACCTCGCTACAAGAGCTGGTTATTGGCAAAAACATTGTGCTACCCGACCCACGTTATTTAGCAGGGCTTACCAACTTGGAGAACCTGTTTATGAATAATTGTGGCTTAATCTATTTGCCACCCGAAATAGGCCAAATGCAATCGCTTAAAAAACTATCTATGCCCGAAAACAGGCTTATGAGTTTACCCCCAGAAATTGGCAAACTAAAAAATTTGGAGAATTTTGTAGTGTATAAAAATAACCTTCAGGCAGTTCCTAAAGAGCTTTTTAAACTCAATAAATTAGATTGGCTCGATCTTTATTATAATAATATTGATTATATAGATGAAAGTATTGCCAATTTGCAAAACCTGAAAATTTTATTTTTATCACATAATAATTTTAAAGAAATACCCTCCTCCATCGGCAGTATGGCCAACTTAGAAGAACTCTACGCCCATCATAATAAAATAGCCGAAATGGTTGATGTTTCGGCCTTAGAAAAATTAAGGGTACTTCACCTAAATAATAACATCCTCACAGAGTTTCCTTCCTCTGTTTTAAAGTTAACACAACTCAAAGAACTCGATCTTTCTAATAATATGATTACAGAATTTCCTTATGAAATGAAAAATTTGATAAATCTTGATTTTATTTTCATCGATAAAAACCAAACTGATAGGCAAACAATGGCTTATGAGGGCGAAAAAATGGCTATGAAGGAGTTGATGGATTTAGGCGTAAATATTCGGTTTGATTACCCCAAAAGCAATTAAACCTTACGGAAGATACGAATACTTTTTAAAAAAAATCTCACTTAATTGTATGGCAAGTTTAATTAAATGCTACATTTGTGCTTTAAATTAATTATTATAATGAGTAAAGGAACAGTAAAATTCTTTAACGACTCCAAAGGATATGGATTTGTTACTGAAGATGAAACAAACAAAGAGTACTTTCTACACGTATCTGGTCTAATTGACGAGGTTAAAGAAGGTGACGAAGTAGAATTCGAATTACAAGAAGGTAGAAAAGGATTGAATGCTGTAAATGTAAAAAAAGCATAAGTTTTTAGTATCTAATGTTAAAAGCCTCTGACTATTGTCGGAGGCTTTTTTTATTTTTATGGCTATGGTAGATTACATATTGGCACTTGACGAAAAATTACTCCTTTTTATAAATGGGCTACATAGCCCTTGGCTAGATTCGATTATGTTTACCTTAACCGATGGCAAAGCATGGCTCCCGTTATTTTTGACTGTCGTTATTTTTATTTTTATAAAATTTAAATGGAAAGGATTCTACGTTTTACTCTTAGTAGGCCTTGTTATCTTCGTGGGCGATCAGCTCTCTTCTGCATTATTAAAGCCATGGGTTGGCAGGCTACGCCCTTCGCACCAGCCACACTTGGAAGGTGTTTTGCATATTGTTAATAACTACCGAGGTGGGCTCTACAGTTTTGTTTCATCTCATGCTACCAATTCGTTTGCCGTAGCCACTATGCTTTGGCTACTCCTTGGCAAGCATTATAAATGGATAGGAATTTTCTTTGGTTGGGCAATTATTTTTAGTTTTACCAGGGTGTATTTGGGCGTACACTACCCAGGCGATGTAGTAGCCGGAGCACTTTTAGGAGCAGCCATTGCATGGGGTATTTATAAATTAGTGCAAAAATTTGCAGCTTCAGCTATTCCAATGTAGCAAAGTATCTAAAACAAGTTTACACCTTGATTTTGTTGTAGTTGTTCTTATCTTTAGTCAAGCACAAGCATTTACAAATGGATAAGTGCTTGTTAGCGATTTGTCGTGTGTAATATCTAGCAACTCTGTCAAAACAAGAAAATGTCTGAAAAAATTAATCCAAATCTGACTTTTGAAATTGATTCTTCAAAAAACTATTTAATAAATTATTAGAAGAGTATGCTGATTTTGATAAAGACCATCTAAATCCTCGATTTGCAATGAATTGTGTAACTAATTCTTGGCATTTAACGGATTGGACTTACCATACAGAAAGTAGAGAATTATATGTTTTAAAAAAGAAAAACTCATGATAATAATAGCCATAATTTTAAAAATATTAATTCTTGATCCATTAGATTTTGCCAAAAAGGCCTCCTTTGATTTATTTTTAAATAAAAAATACGATAAATATGAGGATTTATTTAAAAATACAACAGAGTCTGAAAATTGCAAAATTATAAAATTGCCATTTGAAAAACCTAGGAGAGTTTTATTTGATAGGGTTACCAAAAACTTTATTCTTACAGGAAACTCAGAATACCAAATTACCTCTCGAAAAATAAACGAAAATGGAGAAGAAATAGACTCTTTAAAAATCAAAGGTTATTTGTTTTCTTCAGGAGTTTATTTTTACGAAGACTATTGCATAGACTGGGCAATTACGGGCAATAAATCGAAACATAAATACGATACCATTATAAATTACGACTCACTTTCTAAAGAAGAATTTGAAGACTATTTAAACAAAGCAACTATTGTTGGCTTTACCAAAAAACATGCGGATTATAAAGGATTTGAATCTTTAGAAAATCATAAAGGTAGATGCCATTTAAAAATACAAGATAAATGGATAGTAATAGAATCGAAAAAGATGTTTGATGAATTGGAAGATGATTATGAAAAAGATTATTTTGAATTAAAACACAAAAATTCCTCAAAAAAGAATGAGCCCAGATTAATTACTCTGAGCAACAGAACTGCCCCAATTAAGGATTGGAAGAAAGAAGATAATATAATTTTTTTACAAAAATTCAAGAAAGAATCTCGCGAAAGGGAAGGGTTTTTTTTTGATAATAGGGATCGAAGATCAGGATGGAATGGTACAGGTTACTTTCAACTAAGCTATAACTCAGAAGTATTTAATTTTAAATCGTATGCTTTTGAATCTAAACGTTTTACTAACTCTCCTTTTGTGCCTTACATATGCTCATTTAAACCAGACATTTCGGTATATTTTCCAGAAAAAATATATAATGTAGATATAGCTTTTATTTTATCAGGTGACGCTTCTGGTTTGTCGAACCAACCTACAGAAAGTAGGGGAATATATGTTTTAAAAAAGAAATAAAAAAATGACGAAGAGAAGGTTTTGCGTAACAATCAGTTAATAAATATCTGGGAACTTACCGGGTTCTGCCTCCCCCATTAACCCATAAATTTTATCAAAAATCTCTTGTGTCTTCTAAAAACTCAGTAATCGAATCAATAGATTCCTTAATATCATACAAGTATTTTAGTATATCATGCTGCATAGAGTAATTGTTTAGTTTCCTCTATACTCTTAATTAAATAGGGGTTTGAAAGGGACCTTCCCGTGATTAGGTCAATCTTCCTATCGAAAAGGGCTTCTAATTCATAATGGAGGTCAAAATAATTATCTGTATATCGATCAATTGGAATTTCATGGAATGTAATTAAGATATCAATATCACTGGTATCACGAAATTCTCCCTGAGAGCTTGAACCAAACAAATACATTGTCTTTACTTCGTACTTCTCACAAAGTCTTTTTATGGTGTTAATATTTTCTGATATTAAACTGTTCATAGTGCAAAGGTAAGCATTCGTGCAAAAGTCTTCAAATTACGCTGCCCTAAGCGTTGTACCATTCGGTAATTCAAACGTAATAATGAGTCCACTATTATTAAAAAAATACAGGTAGCACTATGCGGAGCTGAGTAGCACTAATAAATATCTGGAAATTTACCGGGTTCTGCCTCCCCCATCAACTCATAAATTTTATCAAAAATCTCTTCTGCATTGGGTTTAGAAAAATAATCGCATTCTAAATTGGCAGATTTATTAACCATGCTCAGCTATTTCTGTACTGCTAACCTCTATTAAATTGCTCCTTGAAATCATCTTTAGGAGCAATTCGAGATTGTCCTCAAAAATTTTAATCAAATGTCTGTTAGAAATATTTCCTGTTTTCACCATGATTAATTTTCTTGGTTCCGACTTTACTAAAAACGATTCTAAAAAATCAATATCTTTAGTTATTACAATTATTTCTTCATCATTTGCAAGGATAGAAATCTCTAAATCTCTTGTATTATTTCCATTCGGTAATTCAAGAGTATGTACAGAATCATGCCCTCTATTATTAAAAAATACAGATAATGATCTAGGAAGTTGAGCATCAATAATAAATCTCACGAAGCAATTTTATGGATACTTTTAACATGAGCCAATTTTGAAGCGTAACTTAAACAAGCCAAAAAATCCTTGCGCTCCAAGTCTGAAAAGTCTTCCAATAGTTCTTCTATTGTCATTCCTGATGCCAATAGTTCCAGTATATTTTCCACAGGATATCTTAATCCTCTAATTGTAGGCTTACCATGACAAATTTCTGGGTCAATCGTAATTCTTGTCAACAGATTTTCCATTTCAACTATTTTTTAACCAAATTTAATATGTTTTTACAACAAATAAGCTTGCGAATTTCGAATACTGCTTTAAATTATTAATAAATATCCGGAAACTTACTGGGTTCTGCCTCCCCCATCAACTCATAAATTTTATCAAAAATCTCTTCTGCATTGGGTTTAGAAAAATAATCCCCATCTGAGCCATAAGCCGGCCGGTGCTCTTTGGAAGTAATAGTTAACGGAGCTGAATCTAAAAATCGATATCCTTTTTGCTCTTCGAGTACCTTTTGCATCATATAAGCACTGCCACCCCCTGGCACATCTTCATCGGCAAAAACAACTCGGTTGGTTTTTTTAACAGAACTTAGTATGCTATGATGTACATCAAACGGCATAAGAGTTTGCACATCAATCACTTCACAGCTAATTCCTGCTTCTTCCAATTGTTGAGCTGCATCCATCATAATACGGCACATAGAACCATAGGTAATTATGGTTACGTCCTCCCCTTCTCTCAGTATTTCGGGTACGCCCAAAGGTTCTGTATATTCGGGCAAGTTCGATGGCATTTTTTCTTTTAATCGGTACCCATTCAGGCTTTCAATCATCAAAGCGGTGTCATCCGAAGCCAGCATAGTATTATACAACCCTGCGGCCTTGGTCATATTACGAGGTACTAGTAAATAAATTCCTTTAAGGCTATTGAGCAACATACCCATAGGTGAGCCTGAATGCCAAACCCCCTCTAATCTATGCCCTCTGGTTCTAATAATGAGAGGTGCTTTTTGCCCTCCTTTGGTTCGGTATTGCAGTGTTGCCAAATCATCTGTTAAAGTAGGCAGTGCATACACCAAATAATCTAAATATTGAATTTCGGCAATGGGGCGCAACCCTCGTAGTGCTAAACCTATACCCTGCCCAATAATGGTGGTTTCTCTAATACCGGTGTCATCAACACGATTTATACCATACTTAGCTTGCAACCCTGCAAAAGCTTGGTTTACATCCCCAATTTTACCCACATCTTCGCCAAAAGCCAGCACTCGTGGATCTCGTGCAAGGGCATTATCAAAACACGCTTGCAATATTTGGCGGCCATCTACTACTTCAGAGTCAGGTTTATACTGCGCAGGCACAGGTTCTACTTTTAGAGCAGCATCAGCCGATTCGCTAAATATATGAGAGCCATAGTCATCGCTGGCTTTCGCTTCAAAAGCATTAAGCCATTCTATCAATGGCTGCTTTTCTGCCAGTGATTGTCCTCGTACAATCCGCAATGCTTTTTTAGAAGCTTTTACGGCATCTAATTTTAAAGGATTAATGGCAGAGGATAATTCATTTTTAAGATTTTCTATTTCTTGACTATGAACAGCCTTGGCTAAATTACTTAGGAGGGAAGAAACAATGGCTTGTGCCTCTTTTTCTTCGTTTATAAAAGCTTTCCAAGCATCCTTCTTAGCCTGTTTTGCATAATCTTTGGCTTCTTTTTCGATGGCTTCTAATTCTGCTTCTGTACTAAATTCACTTGCCAAAATCCACTCACGCATTTTTATATTGCAATCATGGGCAGCTTCCCATTCCAATCGCTCGGCCGATTTGTACCGCTCGTGCGAGCCTGAAGTTGAATGCCCTTGAGGTTGAGTTGCTTCTGTTACATGTACCAATACAGGTATATGTTCTTTACGGGCAAGACTCTCTGCTTTTTTATAAACTTTTACCAGCCCTTCATAATCCCAGGCTTTGGCTGTTAATATTTCAAATCCCTTTTCTTTGGCTGTTCGTTGCAAACCTGCCAGTGCCTTTGATATAGATTGTTTGGTTGTATGGTACTCAGCACCTACTGAAATACCAAATTCATCATCCCACACCGACATGATAACGGGTATTTGAAGTACACCAATGGCATTCATCGCTTCAAAAAACATACCTTCTGAAGTAGAGGCATTGCCAATAGTACCAAAAGCAATTTCATTGCCCTTATTTGAAAGTCCTTTATACTGGTGTAGCTCTTTATTAGCTCTAAAGTGTTTTGAAGCTAACCCCAATCCAACCAATCGTGGCATTTGCCCTCCAGTAGAAGATATGTCTGCCGTGCTATTTTTATGATTAATCAAGTCTTTCAACTGGCCTTCATCATTAAGCATACGTGTGGCAAAATGGCCATTCATTAATCGACCAGCAGAAGCAGGCTCATCTTCTAAACTCGTATGTGCATACAGCTGTGCAAAATATTGCTGAATAGTTAATTCCCCTATGGCAAACATCAACGTTTGATCTCTGTAATAGCCCGACCTAAAATCTCCGTTTTTAAATACATGAGCCAGTGCCAATTGGGGTACTTCTTTGCCATCACCAAATATTCCAAATTTGGCTTTGCCCATAAAAACCTCCTTGCGCCCCATTAAGCTGGCTTCACGACTTACAACCGCCAATTTATAATCTTCAAGAATGGTTGATATTTCTATGATGGGCTCTTTGGCTGCTGTGTTTTTCAAGACAAATTAATTTTAGTTAAAAAATCCAAACCGATAGTTAACGGTTTATGGGAAGCAAAATTTGCTGTTCTTGTACTCTTGATAACAAATTTACGTCATCATAACCGGTATTCAAATTTTGTTAACAAACTCGAAAAAAATGTTAATTAATTTTATTCGGAAATTACATCATCAAAACAAATAATATTTGGGCTAGAAAGAGTCTTTTAAATTTTACCAAACAATTCCAAGGCCTCTTCCATAGAAAATTAAAATCTGTTTTTTTTCTAATTACTGCTGCAACAAATGTCCTAGTAAATCTATAAACCGCTTGCTATATTTGTCTAGTAATTAAACAATTAAGTCATGATTATAGGTATTCCTAAAGAAATTAAAAATAACGAAAATCGTGTTGCTTTAACTCCAGCTGGTGCTAAAGAACTAGTAAAACGTGGCCACGAATTGTATGTGCAATCAACCGCTGGTATTGGCAGTGGTTTTTCAGATACAGACTACGAAGGTGCAGGTGCAAAAATTTTACCTACCATTGAAGCTACTTATGAAATTGCTGAAATGATTATGAAAGTAAAAGAACCTATTGCTTCTGAATATCCGCTTATCAAAAAAGACCAATTATTATTTACCTATTTTCACTTTGCTTCGGGCAAAGAACTTACCGAAGCAATGATTGAGCAAAAAGCAGTTTGTTTAGCTTACGAAACTGTTGAAACTACTAAAAGAGCCTTGCCACTGTTAATTCCTATGAGTGAAGTAGCTGGTAGAATGGCCACTCAGGAAGGAGCCAAATACCTTGAAAAACCAATGGGCGGGCGCGGCATTTTATTAGGAGGTGTACCCGGTGTTAAACCTGCCAAAGTATTAATTTTAGGGGGTGGCATTGTAGGCACCGAAGCGGCTAAAATGGCTGCTGGTCTTGGGGCAGAAGTTACCGTAATGGATTTAAGCCTTACTCGCCTAAGATACTTAGATGATGTGATGCCTCCAAATGTGCATACCATGATGTCGAACGAATACAATATCCGTGAGATGATTAAAGAAACCGATTTAATTATTGGTGCCGTACTAATACCAGGGGCCAAAGCGCCTAAGCTTATAACTAGAGATATGCTTAAAGATATGAAGCCCGGTACTGTGTTGGTTGATGTTGCTGTTGATCAGGGAGGATGTATTGAAACTTGTACTCCAACCACGCACGAAGATCCTACGTTTGTCATTGATGATGTAATTCATTACTGCGTGGCCAATATGCCTGGTGCTGTACCTTACACCTCTACATTGGCACTTACAAATGCAACTTTACCGTACGCTATAAGCTTGGCTAATAAAGGATGGAAACAAGCCTGCCAAGACAGCAATGAGCTTAAACTGGGGCTTAACATAATTAATGGCGACATTGTTTATAAAGCTGTGGCCGATGCGTTTGATATGCCTTATACGGAGGTATCTAAGTATGTTGGCTAATTTTGACAACCCAATTTTAGTTAATTCTTACTGCAAGGGCTTTATCAAATTACGAAAAAGCCCTTGTTATTAGCTATTCCCGTTTTCATCAATTATAAACTCACCTTGTTTAAAAGTATATACATTGTTTTTATCTTTAAAAGCAGAGTAACTCATTATTTGAAAGCTTGGGGCATCTACTTCTTTTAAGATTTTTTCCATATAGTAAACGTGAAATTTGTCTCTTGAAAAATTATTGCTCAAAACCTCAAAACTAGCAATATCGACACCTTCTATTTTATGATCCGAAAAATAAATGTAATGTTCATCAAAAGCATAAATGTCATTTACTTTAACAGTATTAGGGTTTAATTCCAATGGTGTTGTTTGATGAAATAATCTGTATTTATCTTTCTGAAACCAATGATTGATAATTTCAAAGCTCTCCGCATCCGCTTTTTTAATTAAGGTTTCTTTGTAGTAAACTTTCTTTTTGTCTTTAATAAAATCATCTGAAATCAATACGCAATTTTTGGCATTTAAATTGAGTTTAACATCGTAATAATATACGAATTCTTCATCTCGAATAAACTGGTGATTTAGTATGTTGAGCTTTTGCGGATTTAACCCAGAAAGTTTTTTTTCTAAATAATAAACTGAATTTTTATCATGGGAAAATCCTCCTTGAATTAGTTCGAAAGTTAGAGGGTCTGCTCCTGTAATTTGCTTTTCATCGCAATATATCGCTTTATTGGTTTTAAAAAAACCAGATTGTAAAATCTCTATTTTAGAAGTGTCAATATTTTTTATGTTGAGAAAATAATATGCATCATATTCTGAAATTAAGTAAACATTGCTTTTATCTGTAAAGAAAAACGCATCTAGTTGCTTAAATGACGAAGGATTAGACCCTTCTATTTGCTTTCCTGCATGATAAATATGGTCTTTATCCATTGCAAAATCACATACATCAATAATAAATGTACTTGGGTCTGCATTTTCTATTTCTTCATTGCGCCAAAATATTTTTTTATTAACAAAAGCATACGATTCGCTAAGAATTTTAACCGAAGATGTGTTTCCGTGGTACACCTTTTCTCCATTTAAAAAAAGTATTGTGTTGTCTTTTGCCCAACCGCAAGATAGCATTGTAAAGTTCTTGTTGTTATTACTAATTCTAACACTTTGACCGTCATCATTAAAATAGTAAATGTTATTTTTTAGTTTATAATATCCATTAGTAAGGTCTTTAAAAGAAGGGTCACTTTTGCACACCTTTACTTCGGAAAGACCAGCAAAAAGACTACAATAAATATTGTTTTTATCTTTAAAATATGTCTTATTAATAATCTCAAAGGTACTTGCGTCAACATATTGTAATTGCTCCGAAAATCGATAGACATGGTTTTTATCAACGCCAAAAATTTCTCCTTTAGTTTTAAAAGTGCCTACATCTGCACCAATAAGAATATATTCTCCTTGAAAAATGTAATTTTTATCTCGGTAAAAGATATTTGTAGGATCCTCGAATAACTGTAAACTTTCTGAATCGGCATATTTTAATACACTTGAAAAATAATATACTTGGTTTTTGTCTTTTGCCAAACTATGGGTCAGTACTTTAAAAGTGCCAATGTCAGCATTTAAAAGTGCCTCATTTCCGCAAAAAGCAGTGCTTTTATCTATGGCGTAATTACAATTTAATACTTTAAACGAATCTAAATCAACATTTGTAAGTGGCCTATTATAGTACGAAATGGAATTGTTAATTAATTCAAAGCCTGTTTCACTATCATATTCGTAAGAAAACTCTAATCCATCTTTTAATAGGATAAATTTTCTACCTCTAATTTCTAAATACCATGTATTATCGCTGGTCTTATTTAATAGTCCGTTTATCTGAGATATTTTATCAAACCTGTATTCTTTTTCACCTACTGGTTTAACAGAGTTCTTCCAATCTATATTTTGGTAAATTAAGGTGTTATTATTTGTGTTTAATTGCGTTTGAATGGACTGTTCTTTTTTTACTCTTTTAAAAACCAATCCTTTTGCTGTTCTTAAGCACTTGTTATCATTAATCCAATAATAGCCTAAGGTTGTGGGAGTATGATCAGCATAGCATTGGTCGTTACTTATATAACTTGTTGCTTCAGAAACCAATGTAACTTTTAGCGGTAGTTTTACATTGGCTTCAAATGCTTCATTATATGCATAAACCAACTTGTTTTCAAAGAGGTCTAATTTTACTTTAGCGGTTTCTTGACTGGCAAATTTCATTAATTTTGTTTTAGACTAAAGGTCGATTTGTAACTCTCTTCTTTATTAAATGTTAGAGTCCATAATCGCAAACGTAATCTATTAAAAAAATCTCCGAACGATACGTAATTATATGTTGGTTCCAGCCCTATTTTTTTAATAATATCTGCCATTTCGTAATTAAGGTAATACTCAAAATAAGCTTCCTTGGTTTTATCATTAATTGATAATACTTGTAATTCTAATGTATTATTAAACGGTTGCACAATTTTATTAAATGGCTCAATTATAGTGCTTGTATTGTTTTCGATGTACAATATTGGTGTGTTATTTAATAAAATATTTGCAGTAAAGTTTCCTGAAGTATTAATGGCGCCTTCGCAATATTGTAATTGGCCAAGATGCTCCATTTCGTTTTCAGGCACATTAATGGCAAAAGTCATTTTTATAGGTTTATTTATATGTTCTTCCGAAATATTTTTTACAAGTTTATCTTCAAGCACCTCAACTTCTGGCTGGTTTATGGTTAATAATTTGTCAATTTCTTCTGTTGAAATACCTAAACTACTTTTTGTTAAAGCACCTTTCACCATAAGAGCTCGCGCAAAAATATTTTCTATAAAAAGAGATTGAACACCCTTATCAATTGCTTCTGCAATTATTGACGAAGGGGCAAAAACAATTTGTATTTCATTATTGCCCTTGTGCATATAGGCATTTAAAA
>JALSJD010000230.1 GCA_026989535.1 Cyclobacteriaceae bacterium | reverse complement strand
ACTGGGTACGTTGGTGCCTGCACTTTCGGTTGCGATGGGAGCAAAGGTGATTGAAAAACATTTTATTATAGATAAATCAATTGGAGGTCCAGATGCTAGCTTTTCGTTGGATGAGAAGGAATTTGCTGAAATGGTTAAGAGCGTGCGCAAAGCGGAAAAAGCGATGGGCAAGGTTGAGTATAGTTTAACAGAAGCAAAAATTAAAAGCCGTGCATTTTCCAGGTCATTATATGTAGTAAAAGATATAAAACAAGGAGAAGTTATTACAAAAGAAAACGTTCGCTCAGTGAGGCCAGGTTATGGGCTGCATCCAAAATATTATAATAAAGTAATTGGTTCGATAGCCTTGAAAAATTTAAAATTTGGAATGCCACTTAAATTAGAACATTTTAAAAAAAATAGATGAAAATCGGTATTATAGATTATGGTATGGGTAATATTAAATCAATTACGAATGCCGTTAACCACTTAAATCATACTGCCAGTTTGCTAACCAATCCTGATTCTATTAATGATTATGATTTCTTAATTCTACCTGGCGTTGGTGCGTTCTCAGAGGCTATGAGCAAATTGAATGAGACTGGGATGAACCATGCTATAATTGATTGCGTTAAAAATGGAAAAAAAATATTAGGCATTTGCCTTGGAATGCAGCTGTTATTTGCTAAAAGTTACGAATTTGGAGAAACTACGGGGTTAGGTTTAGTTGAGGGCGATGTAGTGCCTTTCGACAAAGAAATTGCCCTAAAAGTTCCTCACATGGGATGGAACGAAGCTATTGCAACCGATAATTATTTTAAAGACTTGTCTGGAGATTATTATTTTGTACATTCTTATTATTGTTTGCCAAAGAAGAAGGAAGTTACATTGTTTTTGACTAATTATGGAATTAATTTTTGTTCTGCCATAAATTTAAATAGTCAAATTTATGGAGTACAGTTTCACCCAGAAAAAAGCCAGCACCTAGGAATGAATTTATTGAAAAGGATTTTGGTTTAATGCTTAAACAAAGGCTGATACCAGTATTGTTTATTAAAAACGGGTTGATTGTTAGAAGTGAAAAATTTGTTAATCACAAAATAATTGGTAACGTAATAAACGAAGTAAAGAGGTATAATCAATGGGATATTGATGAACTAATTTATATTGATATTTCACGAAACACATTTTATGATAGTAGGAGAGATGACCATAAAATACAATCTGTTAAGTCCATTGATGATATTTTAGACTTGGTTTCTCAAGAATGTTTTATGCCATTATCATTTGGTGGTGGAATTAGAAGTTTGAACACGATTAAGAAATACCTTAAAAATGGAGCTGATAAAGTGGTACTTAATACAATGCTTTACGAGAACCCAAAAGAAGTAAAAAAGGCTATTGAGATATTTGGGGCTCAAGCAATAATTGCCTCATTAGATTATAAAAAAATAAATGGCGAAGTTGAATTTTACAAAGATTTTGGAAAATCCCAATTAGATATGTTTTCTTTAGATACAATTATTAAATACATAGAAGAACTTGGGTGCGGTGAAATATTTTTAAATTCTATTGACCGTGACGGTACAGGAGAAGGCTATGACTTGGGTACTATTCGGAGAGTTGTAAAGAATACAAATTTACCCGTGATTGCCTGTGGCGGAGCTATTGATATATTTGATTTTGAAGAGGTGGCCAGTACAGATGGGCTATCAGGGGTTGCAGCAGGTAATATGTTTCATTTTACCGAAAATGCCTATCCTAGAAGTAAGAAAAAATTGAAAGAAAGAGGACTAAATTTTAGATAATGAATAAGCCAGAAATCAAATATTGTAAGAATTGCACTAGTGTTTCTAGCTCTGCCATTCCATTGGAATTTAATGAGGAAGGAATTTGTTCGGGATGCGAGACCAATGAAGAAAAGAATGATGTTAATTGGGAAAGGCGTAGGAGGCTTTTTGAAAATCTAATAGATGACTACCGCTCGTTAGATGCCAATTATGATTGCATTATCCCTGTTTCAGGTGGTAAAGATAGCTATTGGCAAATACACTTAATAAAAGAATATGGATTAAATCCATTATTGGTAACTTATCACGGTAATAATTATACAGAAGTAGGCGTGCAAAATCTCATTAATATGAGAGAGGTATTTAATGTAGATCATATTTTTTATACACCAAGCATAGACCTACTAAAAAAAATGAATAGAACATGCCAAAGGCTAATGGGTGATATGAATTGGCATGCTCATGCAGGAATATTTACATATCCAGTAAGGGTAGCTGTTGAAAAGAAAATTCCTTTAATGGTATGGGGAGAGCATGGATTTATGGATTTGGGAGGAATGCATTCTTATAAGGATTTGGTTGAATTTACGTATAGGTATAGACATGAGCATTGCTTAAGAGGGTACGAGTGGAGTGATATTATTGAAGCTTCTAAAGAATACGAAGATGAGATTTTTGAAAGAGAAATGATTCAGTGGAAATACCCTGCTGATGAAGAAATTGAAGAGGTTGGTGTTAGGGGTATTTTTATCTCCAATTTTTTTAAGTGGGATGCAAATGAGCATGGACCTTTGATGAAAGAAAAATACGGATTTAAAGAGGCTGATTTTGAGTTTGAAAGAACGTATAGAAAAATGTCTAACCTTGATGATATGCATGAAAATGGGATTCACGATTATATGAAATGGATAAAGTTTGGGTATGGTCGAGCCACAGATCATACAACCAAAGATATAAGAAGTGGTATTATGACCCGAAAAGAAGGAATTGAAGTAATTAAAAAAATGGACTCGGTTAAACCAAAGGACATTTATAGATGGTTGAAATACGTGGGTTGGACAGAAGAGGAATTTGATTATGTTGCAGATACCTTTAGAGACCCCCGTGTGTGGTGGATTAAAAAGGGGAAATGGTGGAAAAATAATATTTGGGGTACTCCTAGTGAATATGGCAAGGTTTATCTCAAAAAAGAAGAACAAAAAAAGTATTACCAAGAATAAATAGAAATGAGTAATTCAAATTTTAGCGAAAATGACATTCGTCCAAGTGATTTGATGAAGGAGCAACAGATTGCAATGACAATTGATATTGGTCGATTATTGCAACAGTCGGATAAATTTGTTTTTGTCAATTGTCCGGCTTGCCAAAAAGATAGTGCAGACTTGAAGTACCATAAATATGGGATGAGATTTGTGGAATGCAAGGCGTGCAGAACAATGTACACTAACCCCAGACCGACAGCAGAGGTATTGGAAGAATTTTATAAAGATTCTGTCAATTATTCGTTTTGGGATAAACATATTTTTCCAGCATCTGAAAAAGTGAGAAGAGAGAAAATATTTGTTCCCCGTGTTGACAAAACACTTGAAATTTGCCAAAAGTATAATGTAAAAAATGATTCTTTATTAGAAATAGGAGCTGCGTTTGGAACTTTTTGTCTTGAGATGAAATCTCGTAATTATTTTAAAAATATTGTAGCAGTAGAACCAACGCCTAATTTAGCTAAAACTTGTCGTAAAAAGGGATTGCAGGTTATAGAGGAAGTTGTTGAAAATATTGAATTTAATGAGAAAGAAAAATTTGATGTTATTGTAAACTTCGAAGTGATTGAACATATTTTTTCTCCAATAAATTTTATTGCGAATTTAAAAAAAATGCTCAAAAAAGGCGGTCTTTTAATAATCACCTGCCCTAATGGGCAAGGGTTTGATTTTAAAATTTTAAAAGAAAAATGTAATAGTGTAGATCATGAACATCTTAATTACTTCAACCCATCATCATTGGCTCTTTTGTTAAATAGCAGTGGCTTTAAAGTATTAGAATCTCACACTCCAGGAAAGCTAGATGCTGAGTTAGTAAGAAATAAAATTTTATCTGGAGAATATAAAGTTGATAAAGGTAGTTTTCTATATCAGGTGCTGGTAGAAAATTGGGAGCATGTTGGCATAGACTTTCAAAGTTTTCTTAGTAACTCAGGACTATCTTCTAATATGTGGATTGTAGTACAGTTGGAGTAATCATTGCTCATTATTTTTAATATTTAATTACTATGCTATTTAACCTGAACTATTCATAAACATTTTGAAAACACACTCAAAACATACTTCAGACGTTGGAAAGTGCTATTTATGATGTTGTTAGCACCTAAAATATTCCCAAAATGTGCATTTATCGATGTTCTACTTCGTTGCAAAAACATTGCTGTAGAACACTACAGCTTCAATTTTTGACGCCTCGTGTCCACATCAATCTAAACGCATGAATAATTCAGGTTAAAAGTATAGTTTTTTATTCCAATTATTCGTTGCTTAAGATTGAAAAAGTACTAAAAGCTTAGATTGGATACTCCAATGCGAGAAGATGTTCGTTTTTTAAAGAGCCTAAGAAGGGTTCTAAATAATCAGAAATACGAGGGCGTTATGCTTTCAAATATACTTGGAGCTAATATTACTTTGGCTTATTGGCAAGGTGTGCTTACTTCTAAACCGAGAACTAAGCTTACAATTCTTTTTTATTTTATATACACATTATTCATAAGAGATTTCTATGCAAAAATTAGAGCTAGATTTATTAAAAATCAGGTTAAGCTTAATAAAGCAAAAATATCACATAAAATTGTGCTAGAAGCCCTGTCATCTGAAAGTAGATTACAAGGCTTTTGGTATCCTCTTGCTAAAAAGTTGGGAATTGAAAAGTGTGTAGTACTGACTCCCGATCAGCACTGTATAGATATTGATTCTGATATTAATTTTATGCATGTTGATAGTTTAAAGCTAAATAGTTGGCTAAATTCAAGGGTGTATATTATTAGAAATATCGTTAGATGGTATAAAAAAAGTAGTGTGCTCAAATCGGAGTTTCCTGTGCTTAATCATAACTTTCAACTAGAGGTAATTCTAATATTAATATCTCAGATTTCTGTATTGGAAAAAGCAATATTCTTCAAAAAGGAATTTAATCCAAAATCATATGTATCAATTTGGGATTGGAGCTACTTAGGAAGTGCTTGTTGTTCGATTTTTAATAAATACAAAATCCCAACCTATACTTTTGTACACGGGGCATTAGGGAAAAGGTCGATGGATGAGTTTGTCCCTTTAAACGCCAACTATGTATTTACCTGGGGCAATTATATGTCCAATCTTTTTATAAAATCAGGGGTTAAAAAGCAACATGTGTTAACGGTAGGTATTCAACGTGTAGAGCGTTATGTCGCACTAAAGGAAAGCGAAATCTTTGAATTAAAAAGAAAATTTAAAATCATGTCTCATAAAACAGTGATACTACTAGCATTTACAGCAGTAATTTCTAAGCAGTGGGTTAAAAATGTTATAGAACTCATAAAAGGATTTCCTGATTTTCGATTTATCATTAGACCACACCCGTCAACCTTGCCTAACACTATTACTGATTTGTTTCCTGTATTTAATAATGTAATTATATTAAGTGCAGGACAAGTATCTTTAAAAGATTCTATTGACATTTCAGATGTGGTAGTGGTAGAATCAAGTACGGCTGGTTTTGATGCTCTCATCCAACAAAAACCTGTTTTTGTTCTTGATTCATTAGCTAACCCCCAATTTCATGATATTATGATTGATGCTATAGACTGTGGCGCTGTAAAATTATGTACTACTGCCAGTGAGCTTGGCAATTATTTTAAAAATGCAGATTATAAGCGAGATACTGACTCAGATATCGCTAAAAATAGAGATGTTTTTGTCAACGACTATATAGATTCTTATGGTAACTGGGCTGTTAAAAAGATAGAAATAGCTCTACTAGCCAATAACTGATTAATGAACTTCACCCCAAACTTATTTATCCCAGGTTTTCCTAAATGTGGTTCTTTTTATCTTTATGAATTATTGGCACAACATCCAGATATTTCAATGTGTAGTGGAAAAGAGCCAGATTATTTTACAGGCAGGATGGAATATGAAAAGTATAAATCACTCTTTGAGATTAACAGTAGCTATAAGTATTATGGAGAAGCTACGGTTGAATATATAGTACGACCTTCATCCCTAAGTAAAATAGCTATGGAGTCACCAAGTAGTAAGTTTATAATTGTGATGAGGAATCCTGTTGAAAGAGCCATATCTCATTACTATCATAGATTAAAAGGGGGTGTTGATCAAAGGTCTTTAAAGGATGTTTTAAATAACAAAGGAGATGAGAATTTCCCGGTATTCTATAGTAAGTATAAGCAACACCTGCAAACTATTTATCAACTTTTCCCCAGTAACCAAATCTTAATTATTATTTCCGAAGATTTGTACCTTAACCCAGAGCAAACACTTGCGAAAGTTTTCGAGTTTTTGAATGTAGGAGAAATAAAACTAAAGTTAAAAAAAGCAAACCAAAATACTGGCACAAAAGTAAAAAACAGAAGGTTTAATTACTATTCTAGGAAATTATCTCATCAGGCTCAGCTAAAAAAATACTTGGGATTCTTGACACCAATATTGGGCAGAATTAGAAAATATTTGGAGAATCTTAATAAAAAGAATATAAATTACACCGAAGACTTGTTGCTAAAGAAGTATTCAAAAGAATTTAACATCTTATTTAAAGAAGATGTTTTGTATGTACGAGGTTTATTGAAGGATAGTACTATTTGGGAAGAGTAATATAAAGCATCTTTTTAAAGTGATATCAAACATTCGGATAGGAGGGTTTGGGAAGTTATTAATTGGTTTTGCAGGGAGTCAATTAGTAGTAAAACTAATCACAATGGTTTCGGGGTTTTTAGTAGTTAAGTTGCTGCTTCCTGAAGAATACGGATATTTTACGGGTATTGGTATTTTTTTAGGCTACCTCCCATTAGCTCATTTGGGTATATTAAGTGGTATGAGAAGAGAGTTGCCATACTCTTTTGGTAAGGGGGATAACGATAAAGTACAAGACTATGCAGATGCAGGTCTTAGTATATCGATATTAATTGGCATAATTGCAGGCTTAGTATTAGTAATACTTGCCATAAAAAATTTATTATTATCTGATTTTAAATCGGGTATAGTATATGGTACTTACTCTTTGGCTGCTTTTTTATTTATCTTAAATCGACATTATTTTCCATCCCTTTATCGCACAACAAGCGATTTTAAAAAGCTGGCAAACTTAAATCTCGTTGTTGGGTTTTCTAGCTTAGCGTTGGTTGGGTTTGTGTTCTATTTTGAATTTTATGGTTTGTGTCTTAGAACGGTATTTATTTTTGTAATTGAGTTTATTGTTTTATTTGTTTATACGCCAATTAAAGCGAAACCACATTTAAGTTTTAATGTTCTTAAAAAACTGTTCAAAACAGGTTTGCCAATTTTTGCTGTTGGTCAAATAAACCCTGTGTGGGGGGCTATTAATAACACCTTAATCTTTACATTTGGAGGCAGTTTAGCCTTTGGCTACTTTGCTTTGGCCAATATTGTAAACAGTACGATTGGTATTCTTCACAGTACATTTTCGCAGGTAATTTATCCAACAATGGCAATTAAATTTGGGAAAGGGATGACCATTAAAAATCTGATTTTAATTGCCCTAAAACCCACGATTTTCTTGGTTGCCATTTTAGGTGTTGGAGCGGTTATTGGCGTGTTTTTGTTACCTATGGTGGTTAATTATATTTTACCGAAATACTCTATTGGAATAGCAACTGCACAATGGACTTTGTTTATTGGAGTGGCCTCATCTATTGGCTTAGTAAATAATGTATACACAGTAGTTAAACAACAAAAATGGTATTTTGTTTCATTATTTACAGGAGCAACGGTTGGCATTATTTATGTATTAATGCACAATTATATTAATGAGTTTTCGCTAGTTGTTTTCCCGCAAGCAATGATACTTGGTATAATGGTTCAAAATATTTTATCATTTTTGTTTTTGAAGAAACTTAATGATAATCTTGGTTCGGAATAATTTTTATTGCTACCGAGATTACTTTATTTAATGCGGAGATTAATTGTTAAGATATTTTATAGAATTCAAAGAATTAGGGTTAGACTTAATTTAGAGTATAATTTGCGTTCGAAGATTTTGCAAATCGGGAAACATACTTACGGAGCAATTAACCTTACAATAGATGTATATACAGGGAGTGAATCCAAAGTTATAATTGGGAAGTATTGTTCCATTTCAAAACATGTAAGAATTATTACCGGAGGTATTCATCCATCCAACTGGGTCTCTACCTATCCTTTTAGAGCGCAATGGGATTTGCCCGGAAAATTTAAAGATGGTATGCCTTATACAAAAGGAGACGTTAAGGTTGGTAATGATGTATGGATAGGTACTGGGGTTACCATCTTATCTGGTGTAAAAATAGGGCATGGTGCAGTATTAGCCGCTTGCTCGGTTATTACCAAAGATGTGGCACCGTATGCTATTGTAGGAGGGAATCCCGCAAGGCTTATAAGGTATCGGTTTGGAAAGGAACGAATAAACGAACTATTAGAGATGGCATGGTGGGATTGGACAGAGCAAAGAGTAAAGAAAAGTATTAGTTTTTTAAATGCCCCATTGAATAAATAAAATGCCCAATGGTAGGCAATAATATCATACTTGTTCCAGAAGTACTTAAGGCTTCTGTCGAACAAAGTTTAGAAGGGGCAGAAGAGAATTTTGTTCTTTTAGGCTTCGACTATAATAAATATTTTTACTATTTATCACGGCTTTTTAATTTATACGCTATTGTAGAATTTTCATTAAGGATAAATTTTAATACTAAATTAAGTGCTGCTATTAGTCAATTGCAAAATGATAATAGTGTAAATGCCAAGCTCATAATAATTGGGGGCTTAAAAATCAATGCTAATAATGTGGTATTATTAAAGTCGAGGAAGTTTAACACCATATATTGGTTTACCGATTCTGTCAATAGATTTGAGCATGTAGAGTGTCAAAATCAATTATTCGATAAAGTGCTTTACCACGATGGTGGAGATTTTGATAGGTCAGCTCATAAAAGAAAAAAATGGGTGCCTTATGGGTTTAACCATTATAATTACGAGGTATTGGAAGAACAACTAAAAGATATTGATATATTATTTACCGGAAACCTAAAGCAGCCTGAGTATAAAACCAGGTTGAGCTACCTTACACTTTTATTAAAATCAGGTTTAGCCAAACAATATAAAATAGTTGCTGCTGTAACAACGCAAGACAAACACCTGATAAAGCAAATAACAAGGGCAGGAATTACTTATTTAGGAAGAATTCCCGAAGACCTATATGCTGCCTATATTAAACGTTCTAAAGTAGTGGTAAACATTATGCAAGATGACGGTGAAAAGCCAATTAATCCATTATTTTTTGCAATTCCATTTGCCAAAACAACACAAATTACCAATAAAACGAACTACTTAAGCCAATGGCTTACTCCAAAAAAACATTTTTATGAAGTAGAAAAAAAAGATTTTACAAACTCTTTGCGTACCCTCTTAAAAGCAAACTCTAAACTAAACCTGCAAGAAGCGTCCTTGATTTCCGAAAAAAAATCATTGGCAAATATTTTAAAATTTTGTTAATCAAAATGTATTTTATTATGCTGTTAACCTCTAAAAGTAATTAATTTGGTTGCAACCAAAACAAAAGTTGCGGCTATCTATCTTTTTATGTTTTTAGTGGTAAGCGCTTGGGCAAGGCTCTACTCTCCCAACCTTAACCAATTTATACTTTGGGGCATAGGGCCTTTAATGGTGGTTTTTTACATTTTACCTAATATAAACTTAATTTCTAGTTGGCCGCGCGAGTATTTTTTATACGGTAGTCTTATCCTATTTTCATTATTAGGGATAGGCAACATTACAGACGAGCCTAGTTTTTATAGGTACCTGCAAGTACTATTCTCCAATCTTTTTTTGATGCTTATTTTTTATTTTTCAATAAATACAGCAAAGGAGTGGCTACTTATTTGGAAAACGTTGTGGCTGTCTATCATTGCATTAATTGTGTATAGCTACTTTATGAAACCTGTTGACCTTGGCGAAGATGTTTACAGATTCTCAGGCTTAATAGAAAACTCAAATGGAACAGCCACTTATGCCAGAGTAGGAGTTTTAGCAGCATTAATACAGTTGGAGTTTAAGCAAACAAAGTGGATAAAATCCTTACTTATTATATCTATTATAGGCTTAAGTTATGCCATAATTCAAACAGCATCGAGAGGCAATTTTGCCAACCTTGTTTTTATTTTTACAATGTATTTTGGCCTTAAATTTATGCAAGGATGGAAAATTATGGCATTAGGTATTTTAGGTTTTTTTTTAGGCGATATTATATACGTTTTATTAGAAACCTTTTTAGGCGATTTTTACATATTTGATAGATTGGTAAAATTCGATTCAATTGATTCGGCCATAGAGCAAGAAACCAGAATTGAATTAATAGTAATTGCTTTCAAACTAATGATTGACTACCCACTGCTCGGTATTGGTTTAAACCAATTTAAATCTTATACAGGAGGGCTTATGTCTCATACCGACATACTGGATATTGCTTATCAATTAGGAATAATTGCAGGATTAACCTATGCCAGTATCTATTTTAGACTTGCAAAAAAACTGATAGACTTGTATAATCACTTTAAAAAAATAAAAAAAATATCGCTTATTCGTATTATGTTTATACTACTGGTTAGCGAGCTAATCTATGGGTTGTCAAACCCTAATTGGTTTTTACAATTAGATATGATTGTACTTAGTCTTCTAATTTTATTTGTTTCTAAATTATACCAACAGTTAATAGCCCAATCCATCTAAATGATTTCTCAGCTCACTATAAATCAATTTAAAGAATGGGATAATTATGTAAAAAACCACCCCAATGGAACTGTTTTTCACACCTCCTCTTGGCTTATGGCTCAAAAAGGAGAACTACGCATACTGGCAGGGTACGAAAAAAATAAGATTATTGGTGGATGCGCATTTATTATAAAAAATAGGTTTGGCGTAAAAGGAATACATAATGTTCCATACACGCCCTTTAGAGGAGTTTTATATGGAGATATTTCTTTGCCAACAAATAAAAACAGTATTGGAAAAAAGAATAAATTTATTAAAAACCTGCTTAAAACAATTAACTATGGGCATGTAGAGTTTTTATTAAATACCAATGACATAGATGTACTGCCCTATACGTGGGCAGGTTATACCGTACAACGGATCAATACTTTTTGTATAAATAATATTACTACTGATGTTTTAAAATTAATGTCTTCAAACAAAAAGAGAGAAATTTCAAAATTTCAAAAAGCACTTAAATCAGGGGAGTTTGAAATAGGCAGCAATAATGTTGAAGAAGAAATTTTTAAGCTTCAACTTGAAACAGGCAAAAGAAATAATTTTGATACCCACCTACAAACATTAAAAGAAGTTTTAAAATCAAATAAATCAAATTACTTTTCAATTTGTTTAAAATCGGAAAAATTAGGTGTGTTTAGTGGAGGTATCTTTGTTTTTGACGATAAACGCATATACAATTTGATTAATGGCTCACAACGAGTGGATCATCCTGTATTTAAAAATGCGAATGTTTATTTAATTTATTTGGCAATCGAAAAAGCAAGAGAAATGAATTTAACTTTTGATTTTGAAGGAAGTTCCATTGAAGGAATCGGTAATTTTTATAAAATGATGGGTGGAGAGCAACAAATAAGATATAGAGTACTTAAAAGTAAAAATCCATTATACTTTATGTTGAGAAGTTTAAAACAGTGGAAAATAGAACGAAAATGAAAATTTGCCTCGTTACAAGTATGCACTCTTGGAATGACGATAGGATTTTTGAGCGAACGGCTGTTGGCTTAGCCGATATTGGGCATAAGGTATTTCTTATTGCCCCCTCTGATAGTAGTAAAAAAGTTGAAGGAGTTCAAATCATTCCTATACCTATCAGAAAAAGGCTATTTAAACACATTTTAGGCCCTTTTGATGCTTTTAACGAACTAAATAAAATTGAAGCAGATGTTTTTCACTTTTTTAATCCCAATATGATGTGGTTAATGAAAACCTGGGCTAAGAAAGGACATTATGTGTACATTGATATTCATGAAAATTATGAAGCTAGAATAGATAATTTATTGCTGCCAAAGTTTTTGAGAAACATTTTTGTAAAAGGATATAGAAGACTTGAAAACTTTTTTTGCGCTTCTTATAAAGGAGTTACTGTGGTAACCCAATCAATGGCAGATAAATTAAAACCAAGCGGAACGCCTATTCTTGTGGTAGATAATGTGCCTTACCTTAAAAGTCTTAAATCAATAAAACTGGCTGAAAAAAAAAATAATAGACCAACCATTATTACATCAGGAACTCACTCCAGTGCACGCAATTGTATAAATGCCGTAAAAGCATTGCCTGAGATAGTAGCAGAAATACCTAATGTTATGATGAAATTTGTGGGTCGTTTTGAGCCAAAAGAATATGAGAATGAGCTAATTGCAAAAGCAAAGGAGTTAGGCGTGCTTGATAATTTTGAAACAGAAGGAATGTTGCCATGGCTTGATAATTTTATCAGAGTTTCTAAAGCTCAGGTAGGGTGTGTGTTCTATAATGATAACCTAAATAACAGAGTTACGCTTCCCAATAGGTTATATGAGTATATGTATTGTGGGCTTTCAGTACTGGGCGAAAATTTTCCTGAAGTGGCGAATGTGATAGATAAAAACCAATGTGGGGCTTTAGTCAACTCTCAAGACCCTTCAAATATTGCCCATAATGCCATTAAAATACTAACAAGTCCAGCTAAACTACAAATACAAATAGAAAACGCCAAAGCTGCTATCTATAAAAAACATAACTTCGAAAATGCTTTGAAAGAACTTGATCGGTTTTACAGGAGGTAATAAAATATGGAAGACAACCTATTGATGCAGATAAAAGAGTTTATAAGGTCAAAAATATACAATAACGATGATTTTCGTGTACAATGGGCAAAATCCAACCCATTTGTAGGCACAGAGAATGAATATTCTTATCAGGGAAAAACTGATTTTACATTGGGTATTATCTATGACCCTGCGCACTATCACAGGTATTTTATGGCCGCTTGCCAAGACTTGAGAATATCCTACAAAATTGTTGATATTTTAAAAGATAGTTGGATAGAAGAAATTGAAAAATCTAATTGTGAGGGTTTTATGGTTTGGCCCCACTTAAACAGTTTTGTATTAAAAGAAATAATTGATGAGCGAATTTTTTTAATTAATAAATACCTTAAAATCCCTGTTTACCCTAATCTTGAAGCAATTTCTATTTTAGATAACAAACGAAGAGTTAGAGATTGGCTTTTAGCTAATAAATTTACCCCACCTAAAACATGGTGTTTTACTGAAAAAAAAGAAGCACTAGAGTTTATAGATAAAACAACTTATCCAATTGTTTTTAAAACAGTTAAAGGAAGTGTTTCTCATGGTGTTAGCATTATTTTAAATAAAGCAAAAGCAAAGAAATTAGTACACCAATGTTTTGGTAAAGGGGTGTATCCTTTTAGAATGGATAGGCGAAATGTTCAATGGGATTTTATTCTTTTTCAAGAGTATTTAGAAGATTGTGATGAGAAGAGGGTGATTAGAATTGGCAGCAATTATTTTATAATTGATAAGGTACGAGGAAATTCTAAATACCATAGTGGATCAGGGTATATGAAATGGGGAGAGCAAGATGATTATTTTTTAAACAAAACAAAAGAAATTACAGATAAGGGAGGATTTACCTGTATGAATGTTGATTTTTTAGTAGATAAAAAAGGAAATGCTTATGTAAACGAGTTACATGCTTTGTTTCATGGCCCTAAAATTGAAGATAGGAGCAATATTGGAATGTATTTATTAGACGAATTGAGTAATAAATGGATAAAACGTGAGGGGAACCATTATAGAAATTACACTACAAACTACAGAGTTTTAGACTTTGTTAATCAGATTGGGTTGAGCTATACGGATAATGAAAATTGGTTGGAGAAAGATGTTTTTTACGAAATTAATGGTATAAAAATGTAGTTATGAGTCCACTCCAAAAACAGGCAATGTCGCCAATAGAAACTTTTTTGGTTTTGAGTGTTTTTTGAGTGAACTCAGATTTATGTATTATTTGAAGTTTATAAACAAACACCCATTTAGCTATATTTTTTATTAGATGAACCCCCTGTTAAAAAAAATACTGCTTCCATTCTATCATAGAATAAAGTATATAAAATACTTTATATCATTTTATAAAAAAACATCTATTTTGGAAACAAGTTGGTGCTTTTTTAATGGTTTTTTTACAAAAAACTACCTCCTTTACGGATTGCAAAACAAAGACCACTCACTTTATATAACTGATTACCAGGAAAACTTTAAGGTTGCCAAAATCAATAAAATTTCTGACACAATTAATAATAAACTGCTTTTTAACGAAGCAATTAGTGCTATTCTAAAAACTTCGGATATAAAAGGGGTGATTATAAGAGGAAGATTTAGTGTATATGGATCGAGTAGCTGTAAGAGCCTAGATGAATTATTGAATTACATTAATAAGCACCAAGTAATATTTAAGCCTATTGAAGGAGATGGAGGAGATGGGATTTTTTTATGTAAAAAATTAGGGGATAAGTATTTTTGGAATCAGCTAGAAATCTCTATTAGCGAAATAAAAAACAGAATAGCCGAATTTGATTCTTACTTTGTATCAGATGTTATACTGCAGCATTCTTATAGTAACAGTATTTATTCAAAAAGCATAAACACCATTCGAATTTTAACCATTAAAGATCCGAAATCAAAATATATATATATTGCCAGAGCGGCTCATAGGTTTGGAAACGACAAATCTTACCCTGTTGATAATTGTGCTAAAGGAGGGTTTACAGCCAACATAGATATAAAAAAAGGAACGCTCGGAAAAGCTGTTGCAACTTACTTTGAAGGAGAATTTCCTGAGTGGTATAAATTTCATCCAGATACCCAAGCCTTAATAGAAGGGGTGGAGATTCCTAATTGGGATTGCATTATGAATAAAGTGCTTGAGCTAACTGCCAAATTTGCATATATGGAGTACATCGGATGGGACATTGTTGTATTGCCGAATGGCTCTATAACCATATTAGAAGCAAACGATGGTGCAGACCTAAAGCTACACCAAGTGCACGAGCCTTTATTGGTAAACCCCCAAATAAAGGCATTTTATTCATTTCATAAATGTTTATAGTTGTTTTATATTAAGCCTGTTAATTTTAAAGTTGAGAAGAGTGTATTAGATACTCTGCATAAGCAAGCACAAACAAGCCCAATTATTAGAGCCACTTCTACGTATGACATGTGGTTTTTCCCCAAGCAACTGGTGGCTAAAAAAGAAGTTTATGCTGAAAACCACGGCAATCTAATTTTTGGCACTGGCACTTGGAGTTATAGAAATAAAACCGAGGGGAAAGCACTAAAATTAATTTTAGAAGAGTATGATTTAAATAATCTTATAATTGAATCGGAGCTATTTGGGCAATATACATTTGTTCTTGTAGTTAATAATCAAATTAAAATTCTTACAGATTCGTCTGGAATTTTTAATATTTACAAGGGGGCTAATAATATAATAAGCAGCTCTTTTTTAGCCACATTATATTCAAGCCAGTACCCATGTAAATTAAATAGAAATGCAATTAAAGAAATTCTATTAACCGGCAACCTGATAAGCCCTGATACACTTGTACACGAAATAGAGCGGTTTTACCCCAGAGTAGAAAAAAATTTTTTGGCAGATATACCAATTACTGTTATAAACGCCCACTATTTAGATAAAATTCCAAAATATAAAGACGAACGTGAAGCAATAGAAGGCCAGATTAACACGCTGAATGATTTATTAGGCAGGTTTTCTTCGTTGGTTTTAAACAATAAAACGGATATAGGTATAACTGGTGGGCTAGATAGCAGATTGCTTTGGGCATGTGCTTTAAAAAAATGGCCTAAAAATACCCTTAACATATATACAAATTCCAGGTTTAGCAGAGAAGATAAAAAAGTTTTAGATGAGCCAATTTCGCTTGATGTGGCCAATAGTATTGGGCTAGACCTAAAAATGGGATGGATGAAAGACCCTAAGCGGCTTTCAAAAGAGGAACTAGAAAAAACGCTAGAGGTAGCTTATGTTTTTTCAGATGCACATATTCGAATGCATATTCAATACTTTGAGGCATATAATACACCCGATTTTAAGAAAAAAGTGTTAAACGAATCCTCATTCAACCTTAGTGGTATTGGAGGGGAACAATACAGAAATCAAGAAAGGTTTATCGGCTCGACATGTTCTGGCAGAAAATTTATAGAATATAAAACGATAAAATTTGTTGCTGGAAATGCAATTATAGATGGTCAAAGAGAATTGGTCGATTACATTTATTCTAAGAGTAAAAAAAGAGTAGGCTCTGATAAAGATAAATGGACACATTATGAGGTGAAAAAATATTATAACGAAATTATAAATGGCGACAGGTTAGGAGCAAGGAATAATATGGAAAATAAGTTGTCTTGGTTTTTAAGCCCTTTTGCAGAACCTAAAGTAGGTAATGCTGCTTATGGCCTAATCCCATTTTTAACTACTTCTTCAGCCATTCAAGCTAAAATGATTACATACCTTAATACTAACTTATCCAAAATTAGAACAGATTATGGTTTTACTCCATCAGAAGGGCCTTCCGTTCGCACAAACCTATCAAATTTAATGTTGGCCCTTACTCCCTGGCCCTTATTTTATCAGGTTAGAGTAAGCAGGAAATACTCCAACACTAAGCAACAAACATTTGCCCAATTCGATTCAAATTCAGTAATGCACTATTTTATTGACACGGTTCGCAATTATTTGCCTGAAATTAATATGGAAAGTTTGCTTATTAGACCCGACCTAATGCCGCTCATAGTTAATATGGGATATTTTTTATCAAAAGAAATTGAAAAGGGACATGTTGTGGAGTAAATAGTAGTTTTAGTATGCTAAAAGTAGTTTTTATTGCGGGAGGAGGATTTCCTACAGAAGACAAGCCTTTTCAAGGTATATTTAACCAAAGAGCTGCAATTCAACTGGCAGAGTTGGTTGACTTAACGGTGGTGCAGTATAGAATGTACCTGCCAGGCAGAAAGCTTGTAAGTAAAGAAAATTTTGGCGCCTATACTAAAATTACATTATGCGTTCCAATCAGTCCTTTTTTTGCAATTACGCTGTACAATATAAACAATATTTTGTTTAAACTGTTTACAAATTTTTTTATAAAAGAGTATTTAAAAAAAGCAGACATTGTGCACTGTGTAGATGGAGATAGAGGTGTGCTGTTTTCGGGAGTTAAAAAAAAATACAGCTTTAAGCTTTTAGTACAATTTATTGGAGGCGATTTAAACCAAGATTTACCGCAACAATTAGCAAGAGGAAGGTTAGGTAACTGGGTGTCCAACCTTGATGCCGTTTCATTTAATTCAAAATCTCTTTACAAAAAATACAAAGCGCTTTTTGGCACACACAAAAAGATGAAGGTAATTTATAGAGGAGTTGATTATTGTATTTTTAAGCCCAATACCTGCTATAAAAAGAAGGAAAAAGAAATTATTTTTTATTTTTTGGGAGGTGTGCCTAATTATAAAACTTTTAGCAAAGGAAGAAATACCAAAGGTGGAATTACATTAATGGATGCCTGGAGTATAATTGATAAAAAATTCAAAAAATTTAATATTTGCTTAAAATTTGCAGGCCCCGATTCCTCTATAGGATTTGTACAAGAATGGAGGCTAAAGTTGGCTCAGCCTAGCAAGGTGGAGCTACTTGGAATGATACATCCAAAAAATATTGCCTCTTTCCACCGAGCTGGAAACGTGCTGCTAGCCCCTAGTTTAGAAGAAGGCTTACCCAATACCGTGATGGAAGCTTGTTCTACAAAAAACTTAGTAATAGCAACCAATGTTGGCGGAATTCCGGAAATTATTGATAATAACGAGAATGGCATTCTCATTGAGCCCGATAATACCGCTAAATTGGTCGAAGCAATAAGTAGTATTATCTTAAATAGAAATACGATTGAGGTTCTTGGAAGTGCAGCTAGAAAAAAAATGGAAAAGGATTTCGATTCTAAAAATTTTGGAACATCTTATTATGATTTGTACAAGCAAATGCTAACACCTTAATCATACTGTTATTAAAATAATTATCTCCCATGATATTGACCATTGGAAATGGACTGAGCACCTGTTTAAAGATTTATATATTCCAAAATATATCGCTAAAAATTTTTATTACGGTATAGCAAGAAAAATCCCTTTTCGATTAATGACCAAGAGGCTTGGTGCGGTTTTTCAAAACAGAATAAATAGAATTAACGAATTGATTCTGTTTGACAAATCACTTAATGTTGAAGCTACTTACTTTGTAGGCATGGCTAACGAGCTTTCGTTATCATATTCTAAAAAAGAGGCTAAAAAAATAATAAAGTTAATTCAAAAAAATAACCTTGAGGTTGGTGTACACGGAATAGCTTGGGATAACAAACCTTTAATGATTAAAGAGTATGAACAGTTTAAAGAATTGAGTGGCAAAGAGAATTTTGGAATTAGAAATCATTATTTAAGAAAAAATGATAACACATTCGACTATATGTCTGAAATAGGTTATTCTTTTGATTCAACTGATATAGGACTTAAAAATCCTGAAAAAATAGGGAAAATGATAGAGTTTCCTGTAGGAATAATGGATGTTGATATTCTTGCATTAGATTCAATTGACTTTGAAAAAGTTAAAGCTAAAACGATTTCTGTTTTTGCAGAGGCAAAGAACAGAAAGCTAGATTATTTTACTGTAATTTTTCATGACAACTATTTTTCAGCACATTACCCATTGCATTTAAAGTGGTATAAGTGGTTAATTTTTTGGGTTGCTGAGCAAGGGCATGAATTTGTTAGCTTTAAATCTGCCGTTGCTCAATTAAATAAAAGCGAATGAATTTGTGGGTAATAAATCAGTTTGCTGCATCCAGAAAATACTCTACGGGCGCAGGGGAACGACATTTTTATTTAGCACAGGAGTATTTGAATAAAAATATAGAGACTACCATTTTTTCAGGCTCCTACAACCACCTGTTTCAAAACTATCCAAAATTCAAAGGCCGCAGCTTATTAGAAATTGAGGAGGGCATTCGTTTTTGCTGGGTTAAAGTTCCTAAGTACAAACCAGAATCGGCTATTGGCCGAATTTTAAGTTGGTTTTGGTTTACTTTTAACCTCTTTTTTATACGAAAAACTAATTTGCCTACACCAGCTATTATTCTGGTTTCTTCAATGTCAATGTTTCCTATTTTATATGCGTTGTTTTATAAAATTAATAATCCCTCGGTAAAACTAATATTTGAAATTCGAGATATTTGGCCTTTAACATTACTGGAGATGGGGACTGTTTCACGGTTTAATCCTGTGGTTGTTTTTATGAAAATCGTAGAAAAAGCAGCTTACAGGTACTCCAACCTAATAGTCTCAGTTTTGCCAATGGCTTATAAGCATATTAATAAAGTTGCTAAAAGAGAAGTGGATTTTACATGGATACCCAATGGCATAAGTTTAAAGCTCGAAACGGAAAATAAACTTCCCGATTCGTTAAAACACTTATTTCCTAAGGATAAGTTCGTTATTACCTATGCCGGAGCAATTGGGCCAGCCAATGCCATGGAGTTTTTTGCAGAAGCAATAGAAAAATTAGAGAATGAATCAAAATATCATATAAATATAATTGGAGAAGGTCCTGAGAAAAACAAAATAATGGACAGGCTTAAAGAAAAATCATTTGTTCACTTTATTAAAAGAATTAAAAAAGAAGAAGTTCAAGCATACTTAAAAAAATCAGATTTGCTTTATATAGGGTGGCGCAACAAAAGCCTTTATAAGTACGGGGTAGCTGCCAATAAGTATAATGATTATATGTTAGCTAAGAAACCAATTTTGTCTTCATCAAGTTTTCCAAATGATATTGTGAGTTTAGCTAATTGTGGCAAAGTGGTGGCATCTGAATCCCCTGTAGCTATTAAGCAAGGAATTGAGTATTTCTATAACCTTCATAATAATGAAATTACTAAATTGGGAAACAATGGATATGAATACCTTATGAATAATAGATTATATAAGATACTGGCTAACCAATATTTAAATTGTTTTAATCGCCTATTAAAGAATGATTGAAATAGCTGTAATCTCTATAATTTTATTTTTTATTGGATTAGCCTATTTAAAAATTGCGCTCAAAATAGGCGCTGTTGACACCCCAAATAAAAGAAGCTCGCATGTTGCTGAAGTAGCTCGTGGCGGAGGGATTATTATACCTATTGCAATTATTATTTATACTGTAATATCTTACCAACTTAGTTATTTTATATTTGGTATTTTAATTCTAGCGGTTGTTAGCTTTATTGATGATCTAAGGGGAGTAGCCAACAGGTGGCGGCTTCTTGCACAGTTAGTTGCCGTTGCTTTTTTATTAATAAGTGTTTCTGATGGAGAGAGCCTAAATTGGATTTATGCAGTACTTATAATTATAATAATAGGAACCATAAACGCAGTAAATTTTATGGATGGGATTAACGGAATTACAGTTGTTTTTGGTGCTGTTTTCCTATCAACCCTGCTCTATTTAAATACTCGAATTTATTTTGCAGATCAAAAAATGCTTGTCTATGTACTTATTGCAATTTTTGTTTTCGGGTTCTTTAATTTTAGGCCTAGAGCACTCTGTTTTGCTGGTGATGTAGGTAGCATTAGCCTTGGTTTTTTATTGGTGTACTTAACTATTTTATTCTATCAAAAAACTAACAATATTGCCGTGGTTTCTTTATGGGCTGTGTATGGGGTAGATAGCGTATTAACCATTATAAACAGGCTTATAAAAAAAGAAAATATTTTTAAACCACATAGAACACATTTGTACCAGTACTTTGCTAATGAACTAGGCAAACCCCACTTAAAAGTTGCTCTTATGTATGGTTTGCTGCAATTAATTATAAACATCTTGTTCTTAATTAATATAAATTACAGAATACTTTCAGAGGCAATATTCTTGGTTTCTGTTTTAAGTATTAGTGGATTAGTGTACACGGCTTTGAGACTTTACGTCATTAATAAAATTGCAAAACCAATGAACCCTTTGGTATGAAAATGACTTATACAGGCAAAAGATTGTTTGATGTGCTTGGCTCTATCTTTTTGCTCATTTTCCTTTTTCCAGTATTTTTAATTATAGCAATAGTTTACCAAGTTACTGGAAATAAGTCCGTTTTATTTAAACAACCTCGTTTAGGTAAAAACGAAATCCCATTTACCATATTTAAGTTTAGAACCCTCCATAAAAACGAATCATTACATTTAGCAGAACGAAAATTTGTTTTGGGTACTTGGCTTAGAAAATCGAGCTTAGATGAATTGCCGCAATTAGTTAATGTAATAAAAGGAGATATGAGCTTAGTTGGGCCAAGACCTTTACCTTTAATGTATAAATCGCTGTTTTCAGCTGAACAGCGAAAACGGTTTAAAGTTAAACCAGGGTTAACTGGGCTTTCCCAAATAAAAGGCGGTGTCGAACTTTCGTGGCAAAGTAAATTTAACTATGACATAACTTACCTAGAACAAATCTCTTTTTGGAGCGACTTATTGATACTTTTGCATACGGTGAAAATAATTTTTCAAAAAAAAATGGATGGCCTTAATGAAAGCCCATTTACAGGAAATTTAAAATGAGTAGAATTCATTTATCCCAACCTGAATTTCCTGACGACCTAGTTAATCAGCTTACTGATTTTGTAAAGAACCCTGACTTATCAAGCTCCTCTTCCTTAATTCAAAAATTTGAACAAAAGGTGGCTAAAATTGCCTGTGTTCCTTATGCGGTAGGCTTGTCTTCGGGTACGGCCGCAATCCATTTAGCATTACAGGTACTGGGTGTGCATTCGGGCGATTATGTGGCTTGTCAATCATTTACTTTTTGCGCCACAGCTAACCCCATTGCTTATGTGGGAGCAACTCCTGTTTTTATCGATTCTGAATTAGATACATGGAATATGTGCCCCCATACCTTACGTGAATATCTTAAAGAAGCTAATTTAAAAAACAAACTGCCCAAAGCAATAATATATGTGCATACCTACGGGATGCCAGCAAAAGTTAGTGACCTATTAGCTGTTGCAAAAAAATACGAAATTCCGGTAATTGAAGATGCAGCGGAGGCAATTGGCGCAACTTTTAACGGAAGGCTTGCAGGGCAATTTGGCGATGTAAGTATTTTTTCGTTCAATGGCAATAAAATTGGCACAACTTCGGGTGGAGGTGCGTTGGTTTCACGTAATAAACAATATATAACCAAAGCCTTTCATTTGGCTACGCAAGCCAGGTTAAATAACCAGTTTGAGCATAGTGAAATAGGCTATAATTATAGAATTGGGGCAATAAATGGGTTGATTGGTTCTGTTCAATTAGAGCATTTAAACCTCTCTATAAAAAAAAGAAGAACTCGATTTGAAAACTATTATGAAAATCTAAAAGATATTATATCAATTAGTTGGCAAAAGGAGAATGAATCTAATTACTCGAACAGATGGATGACAACCATTTTAATTAATTCTTCGTATTCACCTCAAAAATTTATTGAAATTTTTGATAAAAAAAACATCGAACTTAGGAGGCTATGGAAACCGCTTCATTTGCAATTATCATTTAAAGGGTGCCAATTTAAAGGTGTTGGAAATTGTGTTGATTTATGGAATAAGGGGCTATGCCTTCCTTCTGGGAAATTGCCAAACGAGCATGCTTTAAATAAAATTATTCATTTGTTAAAAACAACAATCGAACGTGAATAAAGTAGCAATTATTGGTGGTAGTGGCCTTGGCCGAGAAGTTAGGTCACTATTAGAGCGTAATAACTTATTTGCAGGCTTTTACGATGATCAAGAAGTTAAAAATGACTACTTAGGCATCTTAAACCAAATTTCTGCTTCAGATTATTTACAATATCTCATAGCCATTGGCGACCCCATCATTAAAAAGAAAGTTACTAATCAATTAGAGAACCTCAGGCTAAATTATGCAACACTCATTAGCGAACATGCGGTAGTCGGTAAAGAGCAACTCAAAGGGGAGGGTATCATTATTTGCGATGGTGTAATAACCACCGTTGGTTGCCAAATTGGCTCTCACGTACTGCTTAATATAAATGCTACCATTGGCCACGATGTAATTATTGGCGACTATTGCTCTATTATGCCAGGAGCTAATATTTCGGGCAATGTGAGTATAGGTGAGGCTACTCTCATTGGTTCAGGGGCTGTAATTTTGCAAGGAATTAATATTGGAGTCAATGTAAAAGTTGGAGCTGGAGCCGTAGTTACCAAAGATGTACATGATAATACAACCGTTGTAGGCGCGCCAGCCAAACCTTTAGCTTAAAAGTACACGTCAGCGAAAAAACATAATAGAGGTTCAATTCAATATGTTTTACATTTTTTTTGTGGCTTAAGTTCAAGTATTTTGAGATTGCCACAAAATTTTAAAACTAAAATTTCTCGCAAAGACGTATCTTGTGGTCTTTTGATTAACCAATAACTATTAACCAATAACTATTAACCACCAACCATTAACCACCAACCATTAACACCCTCTACCAACAATACAAACCATCCATCTTCTTCCTCCTTAGGTTTTTGGGCATCTATATACTTGGTAATGTTGCCTATGGGCTTTGGGTGGTTAGTTTTGGTTCCGTGGCAGATTCGTTTACCCTTTTGGTTGCCAACCATTCAAGCCTGTTATTAAATTTAGCAGGCTTAGAGGTTTCGTTGCTACCTTCCGCTATCATTCCCAATGTATCGCTTATGTTAAATGGCAATGTAGTGGTTAATGTGTATGAAGGATGCAATGCGATAAACGTTTCCATTTTATTTATTGCCTTTTTATTTGCCTATAAAGGCACGTTTAATCGAACACTTGTTTTTTCAGTAGCAGGATTAATAAGTATTTACCTTTTTAATCTTTTGCGAGTAAGCGGCCTGTTTTTAGTAGCACTCTACTTTCCCAATCATTTATACTTAATGCACAAATTTGTGTTTACAGGCGTTATTTATGCCTTTGTATTCGGGCTCTGGTTTATTTGGGTTACAAAAATTAACCACAAAGAACACGGGGGGCTGCACAAAGGTCACGAAGAAAAATAGGAATAATCTATCGTTATTGCCTATTTTTTTTTAGAATTTGTAGCATTTCTCCCCATCTAAGCAAGTCAAAATATTTGCGTCCTTTGCGTCCTTTGCGTTTAATATACGTTACGCAAGTAAATTTTCTCTCCGTGAACTTTGTGTTAGTCCTTTGTGTACTCCGTGGTTAATTTTTGGCAATGAATAAAAAGAGAACCCTATATGTAGTTATCGCAGTTATCACTTTAATGCTGCTCTACCTTTTTCAACGATTTAATTATGCCTCCTGCATTTCAGAGTCGTTCTTACCCAATACCCAATTTATTATCAACCGAACCATTCGATTTTTCTTAAATGATTTAGCTGTTATCCTACTTATTTATGCTCTATTTAATAATAGAGGGTTGCTAAAAATTGCATTTGCAGTTCAACTGCTAGAGATGCTCATTATTCTACCCCTCTACTTTTATTTCAAACTCTCCTTAGAAGGATCCTCAGAGATTTCCTCTCCACTTCTTTCTTTTATTCACCGTATTGTGGTAAACCCTATCATAATGGGCCTCCTAATCCCTGCTTTTTGGTTCCAGCAAAAGCAAATTACTCGCTAACCGAAGCCTTGGCGTGGGTTAACTCCCAACTCTCAACTCTCAACTCCCAACTCTCAACTCCCAACTTCCATCTTCCCTCCCATTTCTTATTTCTAAACTTATATTTCTATTATCGGTTACAAAGTGGTATTTTTGTGTATTGATGTTTATAATTTAGTTAGCTTTAATTTTTGGAATGTTAAAATATGAAAAAATATATTTTCTCCATAGTTCTTGTTTTTGTAACCTTAGTTTCCCAAGCGCAAATTTTTTCCGAAGCTGCTGGAGGTAACTGGAATGTTGGGACTACCTGGGTAGGAGGAGTTGTGCCTACTGCAACTGATTTTGTAATAATAATGGGCGATGGAGCTGGCGGAGGAACAGTAAATATAACCTCAAATGTAGCGGTTGGTGATTTATATGTTGTTAATGATAATACCAATGTGTTATCGAAAGGAGGCTCTTTATTTGCTATTTACACACTTACCATTAATGGCCAATTAGGAGGCATTCTTTTTGATTTGTCTGATTTTGCTGCTCCAACTACAACAGTTATTGAAAACGATACTAGATTAAATATTGTTTTTACAAACGATAATGCTAACACGCCTAATATTTCCACTTGGGGGTCTTTGGCTACCTTAAAAAATGTAAGTGTAAACCCAACATCGGCTGGAACAACTGTAATTTTTGAAGACCTTGCCATTAATGCAAGCACATTGGATATTAACAATGGTACTTTAAGAATACTTAATGGGTTTAGAGTGAGTGATGCAACGTCCAGCTCAACCATTACTATTGCTGCTGGAGCAGCATTGGATGTTAGAGGAAGCATAGATGGCGGAACCGATGCCACCAATTTTAACGATATAGTTATGGTTGGAGCATCAACGCTAACGGTAAATATCAATGGTTTTATTAATTCAAATGCTCTTACATTAGATGCAGGCAGTGTGTTTAATATTACCAGTAATCAACCAAATGGTTGGTGGCATAGTTCTGCTACCAGCCCCTCTAGTGGCACAATTAATGCTAACTCTATAGTAAATTATAATCGACAATCAGCTCAAGGAATTGCTGCCAGAACTTACGGCAACTTAAATATTTTTTCTGGAGGAGTAGCTGCTACAAAAACACTCTCTGCTTCTGGAACTTTAACAGTTCAGGGAGATTTTTATATTGGAGGATCTAATACTTTTGCATCAAGCAATGCTAACACAATTATATTACAAGGAGCTACAACAAACGATGGAAGTTGGACTACCTCTCAGCCCATTCAATTTGATGGAGGAGGCACACAAGTAGTTAATGGTATTTCAGGGATAACGTTTAATAATACCGTTACGTTTTCTAATGCAATGAATTTTGATTCTGATATAACATTTGGTTCTACGGTAAGCTGTGGTAGCAATAATATGTCATTTGCAAGAGGCTTTACAAATAATGGCACCTATAATTGTTCTGGCACTACCACATTTGATGGAGTAGCTGCACAAAGCATCGGAGGGTCAAGCACTACTACGTTTACTAATTTAACCATTTCAAATACTTCCTCAACTGCTACAATTAGTGGTACAGGAAGCAGGGTATTAGGCACCCTAACTTTAAACGTAAGTAGTGGGTTAAATGCTAACGGGTTATTAACTTTAGTATCTGATGCAGCAGGTACTGCAAGAACCGCTGCAATACCAGCTTCAGCAGTATTTTCTGGAAATGTAATCTACCAACGCTATATTAATGGAGCCCAACAATGGCATAATATAGGATTGCCAATAAGTGGAACTACTGCTGATATTATAAGTAGTGGCTACCCTGACCCTAATGCTAGTCTTGGTGGAGACTTCGCTAGGTATAACGAAGCTGTAGCAGGAGACCTGAATCAAGGTTGGGAAACTTCTAAATTGCCTTTTACTGCTATTGATGATATGCAAGGGTATTCATTTTGGACTCGTACAGCAAATACACCAGGCACCTTAACTTTTGTAGGGCCATTAAATACGGGCAACATGAGTTTGCCAGTAACAAGAACTGTGCAAAATGGACTGGCAGATGATGGTTGGAATTTAGTAAATAACCCGTATGCCTCGCAAATTGATTGGGCGAGTGCTAGTTGGACTAAAACTAATATTGATGCAACCATTTATGTGTGGAACGGTGTTGCTTATAACTCACTTAATGGTACTGGAACAATTGCTTCAGGGCAATCATTTTGGGTGCATGCCAATGCCGGCTCACCTGTATTAACTGCCACTCAAAATGTAAAAACGAGTGCACCAGCTACTTTTTATAGAACATCCGAAACAGTTGTTAAAGACCAGCTATCTGTTACATTGCTTGATGGCGAAGTTTCTGACTTAGCCAGAATACGATTTTTAGATGATGCCATTGAGGAGTTTGATAGTAAATACGATGGCTATAAATTAAAAAACGATATTTTTAATTTGGCCTCAACTACCCAAGCAGGGTTAGATTTATCAATTAACACACTTCCTACATCTACTTTAAACAGAACAATAAAATTGAATGTGTCTAATATTAGCGAAGGTAGCTACCAATTAAAATTTGATGGACTATCGTCTTTTGATGCATCTCCTACATTTACATTAATTGATAATTTTGTAAATACATCTACTGTTCTCGAAGAAGGCTTTGAATATAATTTTACTGTTACTGCTGACACAACTAGTTATGGTTCTTCACGGTTTTCAATAGTAGTAGAGCCTCAAATAATTTTAGGTACGAACGAAACCCTGGAGGGAAATTCTACTATTACTGTTTATCCTAACCCCGTAACTCAATATTTACACATTAAAAACTTAAGTAAAACGAAGATAAACCTAATAACTATCTATGATTTAAATGGTAAAATTGTTTATCGTAAAACGGAGAACATATCTCACAATATTGATATGAATAGTATGAAAAAAGGAATTTATATTATTAATATTGTCACCGATACTAAAACCATCACCTATAGAGTAAGAAAGAAATGAAATTAGGGCTTGCAGTAATTTTTATTTTTATATCCTCATTATTAGCCGCCCAACCAGGCGGAGGAGGCCCAGGCGGAGGAGGCGATCCTGATGTGCCATTAGGTGGCATTGAATTATTGATTGCCGCAGGTGCTTTGTTTGGAGCTAAAAAAGCATTTGATAAAAAAAAAATTAAATAATCATGCTTAAGAAACTGAGGGAAATAAGAATATTACCTCGATGGGTTATTATCCTAATTGATGCATTCTTTGTTCTGATTGCTACCTCTTTTTCTTACGTGCTCCGATTTAACTTCGATTTAATTGCGGTAGATAAGAGCCATTACAAAATTGGAATCCCAATTTTTGTAGGGTTTTCCATTTTAATCTCTTTAATAACAAAGAGTTATTCGGGCATTGTTCGTTATACCGGTTTTCAAGATGGCTTAAGGGTTGCTTATACCATAGGGATTGCATCAATTATTAGTGCAATAATTAATTATAGTTATTTAGCCTTTTACGGTTTATCAGCATTCCCAAATTCAATTAATTTAATCACTTTTTTTATCAGCGTTGTATTGCTGTTAACCTATAGGCTAGGGGTTAAATTTATATTTGAATTTTTAAAAGGGAAACGAACTACTTTTAGAAGGGTGTTGATTTTTGGAGCAGGAGACTCTGGTCAAATGGTGAACCAACTTTTTGCAAACGATCCTGTGTATAAAGTAATTGGATATTTAGAAGATGATTTGAATAAAATTGGAAAGGTTGTTAATGGTGTTAAAATCTATGGAGGTCGCAATTTTGAAACTATTTTAGAAGATTATCAGGTGGATGAGCTTATTATTTCCGTTCAAAACTTAGACTATGCCAGAAAAAACGAATTGGTTGAGATTGCTTTAAGAAATGGAAAAAAAGTGTTGCATGTACCTCCGGTAAATAAATGGGTAAAAGGCGAATTGAGTGCACGTCAAATTAAAGAAATCAATATCGAAGACCTTTTAGGTAGAGATGCTATAAACCTTAATAATTATTATATCTCTAATGAGGTAAAGTCTAAGTCAGTGTTAATTACAGGTGCAGCGGGTTCTATTGGTAGTGAGATTGTGAGGCAGTTAGCTGGTTATAGACCTAAAAGACTTATTCTTTTTGATCAGTCTGAAACTAGCATGTTTCATCTAAAGCACGAGCTCAAAAGCCTTCATATAGATTCTATTCAAATAGAGTTTGTTATTGGCGATGTAACAAATGCTGATAGATTGGCTTATGTATTTGATAAATATAGCCCCCAACTTGTATTTCATGCGGCTGCTTACAAGCATGTACCCATGATGGAGGTTAACTCCACCGAAGCTGTTTTGTGTAATATACAAGGCACACGCTTATTGGCCGAGGTTTCTGTAAAGAGTGGAGTAGAAAAATTTGTGTATATCTCAACCGATAAAGCGGTTAACCCTACAAACGTAATGGGGGCTTCTAAGCGAATTGGGGAGATATTTGTGCAATCTTTAAATAATATTGCAGCGAAAGGCACGTTTGCCAATACAAAATTTATTACCACAAGGTTTGGCAATGTGCTTGGTTCCAATGGGTCGGTTATTCCATTATTTAAAAACCAAATTGCTTTAGGTGGCCCGGTTACCGTTACGCACCCAGATATTACGCGCTATTTTATGACCATCCCAGAGGCTTGCCAATTGGTGTTAGAAGCAGCGGCTATGGGTAAAGGAGGCGAGATTTTCATTTTTGATATGGGGAAATCAATCAGAATTGTAGATTTGGCAGAAAAAATGATTGAGCTTTCTGGGTTTGAGCCTCACACCGAAATAGAAATTATTTATTCAGGTCTCAGAGAAGGGGAGAAGTTGTACGAAGAGCTCCTAAACGATAAGGAAAATTGTACGAATACCCACCATACCAAAATTATGATTGCTAAGGTAATTGACCATCATTTTTTAAAAATTAATAGCACAATTGATGAGATTGTTCAACGTGCAAACGAACAAAAAGAATTTGAAATGGTTCAAATTATGAAAAAACTTGTTCCTGAATATATAAGCAATGAATCTAAGTTTGGTAAGTTAGATAATAAATCGGCAAGTTAAAATATAATTAATCCACATTATTCATCGTATTTATAGTATAGACCTCCCAACTTCCTGCCCAACTACTTGTTAGCTGGGAGGTCTTTGAAATGTGGGTTAATCTAAGCTTCTACAAAGGTAAATGCCTTACCTGTTTTTCCTGCTCTTCCTGTTCGTCCAATTCGGTGGATATAGCTATCAAACGTCATAGGAACTTGGTAATTAATTACGTGTGTAACATCAGAAACATCAATGCCCCGAGCTGCCACATCGGTTGCTACCAGCACACGAATTTTGCCCTGTTTAAAACTGTTTAGTGCTCGTTGCCTTGCATTTTGGCTTTTATTACCATGAATTTGATCTGAGGAGATGCCCACCTTATTTAATTTACCACAGAGCCTATTGGCCTTATGCTTTGTTTCTTCAAATAATAAAACCTTTTGAAATTCTTGGTTAGAAAGCATTTCGTTTAGCACCTTAAATTTATCTTCTCCTGGCTTTAAGCGAATTATATCTTGATTGATATGATCTCCTGTGCTATCACCAGCACTTACTTTTACAGTAACGGGGTTATGTAAAATATCTACAATTAATGCTTCTTGTGTTTTATCTAAGGTGGCCGAAAAAAGAAGCGTATGCTTTCGTTTATGCATACTGCCCATAATTCGTTTAACATCGTGCACAAAACCCATATCCAGCATCCGGTCAAATTCATCTAGTACGAGGGTGTTAAACCTTCCAAAATCGAGAAATTTCCGATTGTGGAGGTCGAGCAGCCTGCCCGGAGTGCCTATAATTACATGGCTTGCTCTTTTAAGTGTGTTAATATCTTTATTTATGTTAGTGCCGCCAATAAAGCAGGCACTGTAAATGCCTAGCCCTTTGGCCATGCTCTGAAACTCTTCTTCTACCTGAGTAGCCAATTCCCGAGTTGGCACCATTACGAGTGCAAAGTTTTTTTGTTTATGATCTAATAAATGTTCTATAATGGGCACTAAAAACGCACCCGTTTTTCCTGTGCCAGTTTGTGCAATGCCTAATAAATCTCTTTTCTCTAAAAGTGCTTCTAAGGTTCGGTCTTGTATTTCGGTAGGCCTCTTAAATCCTTTTGCCACTAAACACTCCTTTAAATTAGGACTTATGGGCAGTTCTGTAATGAGCCGTTTAGACTCGTAATTTTTTACAGCTACTTGTGTTGCCTTTTTTATGAGTAGGCTTGGGTCAAGATTAGATTTTTTTTGACCACGCCCTTGCTGTTGTGGTCTTTTTTTATTTCTAAAGCTAGCTTTTGGCCTACTGCCAGCATTTGCTGAGTTATTTTTTTTATTTCTGAATGAGTTATTTTGCATAATTTATGTAGGCAATTTATGGTGTTACCAAATTGCTTTGCCTGAGCGTTTTTTTTATATATGATCTCCTAGCTCTGTTTTATAAAGCTTAGTCTCATAACAAAGATTCATGAATTAATCAGGTTAAAAGGAGTTATTTTAGCTACGAGCAACTTAAATTGTTGCGCCCCTAGCCGAATCGAAATGTAAAGAAAGGGTTCTTCTAAAGTTGAAAAGTGACTTTCTTGACAGAAAGTCTGCTAAGAATAGGGTGCAAAGATAGGGAGTTGAAGTTTAAAATCATATTTCTTTTGAAGTTAGTGGACATCGTTTAAATGCGAAGGGCAAATTATAAAGTAACTAGTGTCTCTAAGAAAACACATCGAAAAGGCAACCAGTATTCTTTGTCGATTCTGCCTTGTATCTAAGCACTTTATTTCTAACAGAGGAAACAATCAATTAATAAAGGTGTCCTTAAGTCTTAAATTTATTCCCATACCTTGCAACAATAAGGGAGCAATTGGATTTTATACAGAAAATCTCTTATATTAATTCTATTTTGGTATCAAAAATAGAATTAATATAATAATGTTAATTTTTATTAATAAAATTGTTTTAGATATAATATAAAATTCCTAACTTGCAAGCTCTAAGTTGGCTGTGTTTGCACGTTTATAATTAGATTTGTCTAGTTAGAAGTCAGGATGGCCGTAATTAAAAAAATAATTACTTATGAAACCTACTATTTTGGCTATAGACGATGATCAACCCATGTTATGGTTGATTGCAAAAATTCTTAAAGATTTTAATGTTGTTTGCAAATCAGACGGGCTAGATGCTATGTTGTGGTTATCGAAAGGCAATCATCCAAATTTAATCATCCTTGATCGTGAGATGCCTGATTTAGGCGGCATCAAATTTTTAAGGGCACTAAGAGGGAGTGGCCTGCATAAAGAAATCCCCGTTATGTTTTTATCAAGTTGGATAGATCGAAAATTTGAAAATGACTTAGCGGAGTTAAATGTGAAAAAATTTATTGAAAAACCTTTCGACCCAACGTATTTGGTTGAGCAGGTAGCAAATCAGATAAATACAAAAACACTAGCTTATTAAAGCATGGGTTCTGCAATGGAAGTTGATTATTTGCAGGATTTTTCGAACACTGAGCATCGGAATAATTTTGATACTGATAAACCAATGAATATAACTACTGTTGGCTTTGGTGATATTACTTTATTTGACGTATTAGGGAGTGACGGCTATATAGAAACGAAATACCCTAATGCTCAAACCCTAATCTCTAATTTATCTAAAATATCTTCTGAGCTTTGCCCACAGGCGATATTATGTTGCAATAGTCTTGCAGATGACGATATAAAGCGTATTGTGGATTATGCCAGTCATTCCGATTTATTAATTTTTACTCCAATAGGTTTATTGATTAAGCAATCAAACGCCAAAAACAGAACGGATGTTTTTAAACTAGGGTTAGATGATGTTTTTGATGAATCTACTATCCCCGAATTATTTTATGAGCGGATTGACTTAATTTATAAAACCAAAAGAAGACTTATCGAAGACCCAGACGACAAGTTGATTTTAACTGTTGCCAAATTTGGCATAAATGTTAATATTTTTAAACGAATTGGTGATATATTAATATCTTTCTTTATGCTTTTGGCGCTGTCTCCTTTATTTATTGTTATAGCCATCTTAATTAAACTAGAATCTAAAGGGCCTGTATTTTATACAGCTAAAAGAGCAGGGGGAGGGTATAAAATATTCAATTTTTATAAATTTAGATCCATGGCTCAAGGTTCTGATGAGGAAATGAGCAAAGTATTGCATCTTAATCAATACGATGCTGGTAATTCAGACTCAAAAAGTGTTTTTTATAAAATTAAGAGCGACCCAAGAGTAACAAAGATTGGCGCTTTTATAAGAAAAACCAGTATTGATGAACTGCCACAATTAATAAATGTGCTAAAAGGAGATATGTCATTGGTTGGGAATAGACCTTTGCCTTTGTATGAAGCGCAGCAATTAACCCGTGATAATTGGGTAGCAAGATTTAACGCTCCAGCCGGAATTACCGGTCTTTGGCAAATTTCTAAGAGAGGTAAAGCAGACATGTCAGAAGAAGAACGTGTTCAGTTAGATGTTGAGTATTCTCAAAAACACTCCTTCTGGTATGATCTTTGGATACTCGTTCGTACGGTGCCTGCAATTTTTCAAGAAGACGATGTATGATGGAGATACGCGCAATTAATAATTTATATCTTTGAATTATTAACATAGTTTTTAGATTCTTATTTCATAATTATGGCAACCAATCCAAGAGTTTTTTCAGGTTATTTAATTGTATCTTTTCTTCTATTATTAACATTATTTATACCGGGTTATTTATTTATCTTTCTTTTTCAAAAACAATATTTTTTTGAATGGAGCATTTTTCGTCTTACTATTATTTCTTTGTCAATTTCAATGCCCATAATTACATTAAATCTAGCTCATTTGCTAAATGTATATAGAACTGAGAATAAAGAATTTAATTTTATCAATGCACTGTATAAAGCACAACTCTTTAGTATTCTGGTTCTTTATATTCCAAACGTAATTGGTTATTTTATGGATTTTAATTTAGTTGCAGGGGTTTCTACAATGATTGCGACACAGTTTTTTGTGTCTATAACACTCCTTGTTGCTCGAATAAAGGCAGGCTAATTGGCAATTATATACTTACTATATAGCGTTTTTACTACAAATTATTAACCAATAAAAGTCAATAGCTTAACAATATGTCAACGTTTGAGGTTTTCTTTAGAAATGCAGTTTTGATAGTAGAATGGGTGTTTCTAATCTATTATATATATACAGTTGCTTACTCAATAGTTTTTTCTGTTGCAGCTTTCTTTTTTAAAGACCCAATATACTTCTACTCTCAAAAGCGGAAAATTGCAGTTTTTATACCAGCCTATAAAGAAGACAGCGTAATTGTATCAGTTGCGAAAGCAGCAGTTAATCATAATTACCCAGCAGATAGTTTTAAAGTTGTAGTTATTGCAGACTCACTTAAACCTGAGACTATAGAAGCATTGGAATGTATAAAAAATCTTGAAATTATAATTGTTGATTTTGAAGTAAGCACAAAGGTAAAGGCATTGAACGAAGCAATTAACCAAATTGAAGATGACTATCAAATAGCCGTTATATTAGATGCTGACAATTTGATGGAAAATGACTTTTTGAACCACGTGAATGGTGCGTTTTCAAAAGGAATGCAGGCAATTCAAGGTCAGAGAGTGGCCAAAAACAAAAGTACCTCAATGGCATTTTTAGATGCGATTAGTGAATCAATCAATAATCATATTTATAGACAAGGGTCTTCGGCTTTAGGTTTATCCTGCTCTTTTATTGGGTCAGGTATGGCATTAAACTTTAAACTCTTAAAAACGGTGATAGGACAAATGGATTCTATCGGGGGGTTTGATAGAGATATGGAAGTACGTTTAATTAATCGTGGGATTAAAGTAGAATACCTTAAAAGAGCCATCGTTCTTGATGAAAAAGTAAATAATATTGAAGTGTTTGAAAACCAACGGAAGAGGTGGATTTATAGCCAATATCATTATTTGTTTAGGTATTTCTGGGCTGGCTTTAAAGGGCTTCTAAGAGGCAACTTCTCTTATTTTAATAGTACAATTCTTAGGAATGTTCAGCTTCCAAGAATTGTTAATATAGGATTATTATTTGCTATCTGTTTTCTGCTTATTTTATTTCCTCAGCTTTCCTCAATATCTGCTACACTTTGGTATTGGCTTTTGGCAATTTTATTATTGAGCAACATTATTGCTATTCCTACTTCTTATTATGGCAAAGATTTTATTAAGGCTTTGGTTACCTTGCCAAAAGTTTTTGCAATTATGTTTTTGTTAATATTTAAATTAAAGAAAGCAAAAACCTCTTTTATTCATACGCCTCATGGCAACGAACAATCCGAGGATGGCAACTAAAAGTACTCATCCTAAAATTTCAATTATTACTATCAACTACCGGCAGATGGAGGTTACGTTGCAATTTTTGGAATCCACCAAATCGTTAACGTATCCTAATTTTGAAATACTACTTATTGATAATGGCTGTTTGGAAGATTATTCTACAACTATTGCCTCTCGTTTTCCCAAAGTGATATACTTCATCAGCAAAAAAAACTTGGGCTTTGCTGGAGCCAATAATCTTGGAATGACAAAGGCCAAAGGCGATTTCTTCTTTATTGTGAATAACGATACTGAAGTTACACCAAATTTATTACAACATCTTATTAGCCCTTTTTTCGAAAATAATAAGATAGGCGCTGTGAGCCCTAAAATAAAATACTTTGATCATCCAACAGTTATTCAATATGCGGGATTTACCAAAATAAATCGTTTTACGGGCAGAAATACTATTATTGGTTTTAATGAAGAAGATAAAGGGCAGCATGATGTGGCAAGGAATACAAGCTATGCACATGGAGCAGCAATGTTAGTTAAACGAGCGGTTATAGAAAGTACGGGGTTGTTTTATGAAGGCTACTTTATGTATTATGAAGAACTGGATTGGTCGGAAAGAATGGTAAAACAAGGATATGAAATATATTATCAGCCATTGGGTGTAATATACCATAAAGCTTCTTTCTCTATCGGAAAAAACAGCCCATTAAAAACTTATTATCATACGCGTAATCGTATCTTGTTTATGCGAAGAGCTTACCTCCCAAGCCAACTCATAGTATTTTACCTATATTATACTTTGGTGGTAATGCCAGCAACCGTAGTAAGGTTTGTAAGAAAAAGAGCGTTTTCTCATATTGCCCCATTTTTTAAAGGAGTAATATGGAATTTATATAATCGACCTACTGCCATTAAGCAAACTACCCCATGAAAATAGGTATAGAAGCACAGCGCTTATTTAGAAAAAGAAAGCATGGCATGGAGATAGTTACGCTTGAAATTATCAAACAGCTTCAAAAGATTGATAAAGTTAACGAATACATAGTTTATGTAAAGGATGACGAAGATTCCAATTGTATTGAGGATACTGAAAATTTCAAAATCAAAGTACTACCTTGCTATAATCACCCATTCTGGGAGCAAGTATTACTTCCAAAATATGCAAAGAAAGACAAGTTAGATATACTCCACTGCACCAGTAATACAGCCCCAATTTTCTATAACCAGCCAGTACTTCTTACATTACACGATATTATTTATTTAGAAATTATAAATTTTTCAGGCAATGCTTATCAAAATTTTGGGAATATATACCGTAGAATAGTAGTACCGAGATCTGTTGCACATAGTAACCATATTATTACCGTATCACAGTACGAAAAACAAAATATAGTTAACTATTTTAAAATTGATCCTACTTTAGTTACTGTGGTGTACAATGGAGTTAGCACTAACTTTCAGCCAATTGAAAATGAGCCAACTAAAGATTTGCAATTTTTAGATAATTTTCCGGATGGATATATCTTATTCTTGGGTAATACCGCATTTAAGAAAAATACAATTGGGGTTCTTAGAGCATATAAAAAATTACTTAAGTTGTATAGTAAGGCAGTGCCAACGCTTGTTATTACAGATGTGAGTGAGAACTACATCTTTAAAATTTTAGTGGAAATTAAAGCAACTCATTTAATAAACCACATTTATGTCTCCGATCATGTTGCTTATAGTTATATGCCCACATATTATCGAAAGGCAAAAATTTTTCTATATCCATCACTCCGAGAAAGTTTTGGGTTACCCATATTAGAATCTATGGCTTGCGGAACACCAGTAGTTACTTCGAAATTAACAGCAATGCCTGAAATTGCTAACGAGGCCGCAGTTTTAGTAGATCCTTATAATCCGGTTGAGATTGCTGATGGGATTATTAAGATATTGGAAAATAAGGAAAATTTATCCTCTAAAAATATTTCTCTGGGCACTAAAAATGCTAAAAATTTTGATTGGAAAATTAGTGCTGAAAAATTGGTAGAAGTATATAAAAAAATGTATTCCCAAATCAGGGCATAAAACATTAACTTTTAGTGCTTTATCTCTATTTTAAAGTATATTTATATTCTAAATTTGTACCTAGTTGGCAATGTTATTTACTTATGAACAAACACTAAGTGTCACTTTAAAAACATAAAAATGATTCGTAATACTTATTTAAACTTTTTTCAGTTTTTTCTTGTATTCTTATTAGTTTTAACTGTTCATGTTTCAGTTGGGCAAATTCAACCAATACGCGTTGAACCTGTAAGAAATACACGTTATTTAGAGCATCTGCCAGCAGATTATAGCTCTACCACCAAATCTTACCCTCTTTTAATATGGCTTCATGGAACTGGTGAAAGAGGAACCAATATTGATAAGGTACGATACTTTGGTATCTCAAACCATATTGAGAATGGACATGACATGACCTTTCAAGCTGGTGGTACAGGGCAAGAATTTAGTTTTATTGTGATGTCGCCTCAATTAAATGGCTCGAGCTGGAATGCACCAACAATAAAAGAATTGATTAATCATGCAATTAATACTTACCGTGTTGACCCTGCAAGAATTTACCTTGTTGGCTTAAGCCTTGGCGGTAATGGAGTTTGGAATTTTATTTATAATACAAATCATAATAACCCCAATAGGGTAGCTGCGTTAGTTCCGATTGCAGCTTGGGGAAATAAAAATATTGTATGTAATTTAGGAACACCTACCTATGCATTATGGGGCTTTCATGGCGAAAATGATAACACTATAACGGTAAATCGCGGACAGGTTATGATTGATGCTTATAACGATTGTGTTCCTGCGCCAGACCAGCAAGGCTTATTTACTATTTATTCTGGGGTTGGGCACAATTCTTGGAGTCGAGCTTTTAGAACTGACAATTCATTGCACACACCTAATATGTATGAATGGTTGCTATTGCAAACATTAGGTGGCAACCCTGTGGCCAATGCAGGTAGTAACCAAACCATCACTTTACCAACCAACTCAACATCCTTTGCCGGAAGCGGTACAGATTCAGATGGCTCTATTGCTAGTTATTTATGGTCACAGTTAAGTGGGCCAACAAGCACCTTGGTTAATGCCACATCCGCTAATTTAACAGTTAATGATTTGCTTGAAGGTACATACGTATTTGAACTAGAAGTAACAGATAACGATGGAAATACAGGTACTGATCAAGTAAATTTAGTTGTAGAACCCGCATTTGTAAACCAATCTCCGAACGCAAATGCTGGTTCAGATCAATCAATTACTTTACCCACTAACTCACTCAATCTTACAGGTGCTGGCAGCGATTCGGATGGTGCCATAACAACGTATGCTTGGACTAAGCAGTCTGGGCCAAGCGTAATAATGACAAATGAAAATCAAGCTACTTTATCGCTTACTGATTTGCTCGAAGGAACCTATGTTTTTCGTTTAACTGTAACAGATAATAATGGCGCAACAGATTTTGATGAGGTAACTGTAACTGTTAACCCAGCAGCAGTAAATCAAATACCTTCTGTTAATGCGGGTTCTAACACAACGGTTAATTTACCAACAAATACCATAAATTTAATAGGGGTAGCAAGCGACCCTGATGGCTCTATTGCTTCTTATTTATGGACCAAACAATCAGGGCCTGCTTCGGGTACTTTGGTCAACTCAGATCAGGCTACCTTAACTGTAAATGATTTAGTTGCAGGAACTTATGTTTTTAGATTAATGGTTACTGACAACCAAGGAGCAACCGCTACGGATGATGTAGAAGTAATTGTTGTTTCTGCAAATATGCCCCCTTCAGTAAATGCAGGGTCTAATCTTTTTATAACGTTACCAACCAATCAAATCAACATTTCGGGCAATGGCTCAGATGCCGATGGCACCATTGTCTCTTATTTGTGGAGCAAAACATCAGGGCCTTCCGCAACTTTAACCAACACTAATCAACCAATATTTACAGCCTCAGACTTGCTAGAAGGTACTTATACGTTTCGGCTGTTGGTAACAGATAACGATGGAGCCAGTACTTTTGATGAGATGACTTTGGTTGTGAATGCGGCTCCTGTTAACCAAAATCCTATTGCCAATGCTAGTGCAGATATTAATTTTTCGTTGCCGCAAACAAGTGTTACAATTACAGGGTCGGGCACAGACCCAGATGGAACAATTGTAAGCTTTGCCTGGACTAAAGTTAGTGGGCCAGCAGCTACTCTTACCGACTTTGAGACTTCGGAGTTGATTGTAACAAACATGATGGAAGGAAATTATATTTTTGAGTTATTGGTAACTGATAATGAAGGAGCTCAAGATACAGATCAGATTACGGTCGTTGTATTTCCTGCCTCAGTAAACCAAAGCCCGGTAGTTGATGCTGGGGTAGATAGGTTTCTGGTTTTACCAGCTAATGCCATAACTATTACAGCTATAGTAACAGACGATGGAACAATCACCTCTTACCTTTGGACTAAGGAGGCTGGCCCTTCTGTAACAATGAGTGGCGAATCTACGATTTCGCTTGATCTAACCAACCTAGTACTTGGCGTTTATACTTTTCGATTAACGGTATTGGATGATGGTGGTGCTTCAAGTTTTGATGAAGTAATTGTGGATGTATCCTCAGCAAATATACCTCCAATAGTTAACGTTGGAGCAGATATTACTGTAACAACTGCGTCAACGCCCTTTGATGTAATAGCTACTTCAAACGACCCCGATGGCACAATAGTAAATTTAAATTGGACTCAGGAATCGGGGCCAGCTGCTACGTTTTCTCAGAGCGCAAACCAGCTTAATTTAACACAAGTGCTAGAAGGAGTTTGCGTTTTTAGATTAACAGTAATAGATAATCTTGGGGCTTCTACCTTTGATGAAATGGAAATAACTGTAAACCCAGCTGTTTCTAATCAGGTGCCTGTTGTAAATGCTGGAATAGATCAAACCATTATTTTGCCTACAAATGCTACGAGCATAGGTGGTACAGCTACGGATTCAGACGGAACCATTGTTTCTTACCTTTGGGAAAAAACTAGTGGTCCTTCAGGAGAAGTTTTGCAAAATCAATCAACTGCTACACTTTCAGTAACCAGCCTTAGTATAGGTGTTTTTACTTTTAGATTAACAGCTACTGATAATGATGGAGGCTCAAACTTTGATGAAGTACAAATAACGGTTGTAGATGCCAACCAACCACCTGTTGCCAATGGTGGTTTAAACAAAACCATTGCCCTGCCATTAAACTCATTGGTGCTTACTGGCTCCGGAACAGATTCGGACGGCACAATTACTAGTTATCTTTGGACTAAGATTACTGGGCCTTCGGCTACTTTAAGTAATAGTACAACGGCTACCCTTTCGCTTTCTAATTTACTTGAAGGTAATTACACTTTTAGTTTAAGAGTAACCGATGATGATGGTGCCACAGACACCGATGAAGTGAGTGTAACTGTTCAACCAGCCATTGTTAATCAAGCACCATCAGCTTTAGCAGGGGCAAATCAAACTATTCAACTTCCAACAAATTCGATTACTTTGTTTGGTAGTGGTTCGGATAATGATGGCAGTATTACGGGGTACTTATGGACTAAAATTAGCGGACCAACGGCCACCCTCATAAATGATGCGCTACCAAACCTAAGCATAGCCAATATGCTCGAAGGAATCTATGTTTTTCAGCTGGTTGTAACTGATGATGACGGAGCAACAGGCAGTGATAATGTAACGGTAACTGTATTATCAAATGCTGCTAATATTCCTCCTTTGGCCAATGCAGGAGCTGATATTTCCATTAATTTACCTACTAACTCTGCTAATATTTCCGGAAGCGGGTCTGATAGTGATGGTTCAATTCAAAGCTATTTATGGGAATTGATAAGTGGGCCACCCGCAACTTTATCTAATCAAAATACAAGCACACTTACTATTTCAGATTGCATCGAAGGAAGTTATGTTATTCGATTAACTGTAATGGATGATGATACAGAAACAGGTTCAGATCAGATGGTACTTACTGTTTTAGCAGAGAGTTTAAATCAGTCTCCCATAGTTAATGCTGGGGCTAATATAACAATTCAACTACCTAATAACACTACAGAGATTTTAGGTACCGCAAGCGATTTAGATGGGAGCATCGCTTCTTTTCTTTGGACTAAAGTTAGTGGTCCAACAGCCACTCTTTTAAATGAAACTACAACCACTTTAAGAGTTCAAGACATGTTAGAAGGCCAGTACCTATTTAATTTGTCAGCTATTGATAACCAAGGGGCATCAGGATCAGACGATGTACTGGTAACAGTACTTAATGAAAGCGCCAACCTACCCCCAATAGCCAATGCGGGCATTGATCAAACCGTGAGTTTGCCAAATAATTCAATCATACTACTTGGTGCCGGACAAGATGCTGACGGAACCATTGTTTCTTACCTTTGGGAGAAAATAAGTGGCCCCACTTATAATTTTATGGATGCCACATCAGAAAATTTTGAAATTACAGATATGTTAGAAGGGCAATACACCTTTCAGCTCACAGTTACCGATAATATAGGAGATTCTGGTTCAGATCAGGTAAATGTGACCATTTTACCTCAATCTGTAAATCAAGCTCCTACCGCAAATGCTGGTGGCAACCGTTCTGTATCAATTGTGGATGGGTCTTTTACAGTTAGCGGAAATGGAATAGACCCAGAAGGAGGAACTTTAAATTATTTATGGGAAGTAACCAGCAGCCCCGGAGGAACATTTGGAAATCTAAACCAGCAGGAATTTATAGTTTCAGATATTTTGCTCGGCCCTTATAGTTTTAAACTAACGGTAACAGATGACGAAGGTGCCAGTGCTTTTGATTTTAGCACAATTACAGTTATTTCTGCCGATTTTCAAATTCCAGTAGCCGATGCCGGTCAGGATAAAACCGTTGAACTCTCTGAAACTTCTACATTAGTTATTGGTAAAGGCACCGATTCCGATGGGCTGATTGTTGGTTATAAATGGAGGCAAATTGAGGGGGCTTCAATTACGATGGAGTTTGCTGATACTGATTCTTTGCTGATAAAAAATTGGAGTAAGGGGACATTAGAATTTGAATTAGTAGTTACAGATAATGACGGGTTGAATGGAGCAGACACTGTTTTGGTAGAAATTATTGACTCAAATGAAAAACCTAGATTTTCAAATCAGCCACCAAAAATATTTTCGCCCAATGGAGATGGTATAAATGATACTTGGGTTTTTACAGAAGATCTTCAAAGTATTGCTGATTGCAGTTTACTAATATTTGATAGGTTTGGCAAAAAAATCTATGAAGCTCAGCCCTATCTTAATGATTGGGAAGGCGTATTTGATGGACAACAATTGCGCGAAGATGCTTATTATTATGTATTTGAATGTGAAGATGGCTCTTCAAAATCTGGGGGTATTCGTATAATCCGATAATTTTACTAACTAAATGAAACGTTATATTTTAACCCTTCTATTTTCTATAAGTAGCTTGTTAACAATGGCTCAGAACTACCCGATTTACAGCAATTACTTTTTCGATCCTTTTCTTTATAATGTTGGTTATGTTGGAGTAAGTGGTTTTACTGAGCTAAATATAAATTATAGACAACAATGGGCAGGCATAGAAGATGCTCCTACAACCTCAACCTTTAACTTGCAAATTCCAACCAAAGGAAATGTATCCTATGCCTTTAGTGCTTACTCAGAAAATGCAGTGCTTTTAACTAATTCTGTTGCTTATGGTACATTTGGCTATCGAGTGCCATTTGCTGAAGGGCATTTTATAAACTTTGGGCTAGCTGCTGGTGTGGGTATGAGTAGTATTGATGTTAATGGATTAGATACTAGTGACCCGGCTGTTTTAAATGCTTTTTCAACAAGCTATTAT
>JALSJD010000229.1 GCA_026989535.1 Cyclobacteriaceae bacterium | reverse complement strand
GATAAATCGCTCCGCATTTTGATACCGGGTTGCGGTAATGGGTATGAGGCCGAATATTTGCATAATATGGGTTTTGATGTAACTGTGCTGGATTTATCAGAACATCCCTTGCAAAACTTAAAAAAGAGGTGTCCAACATTTCCATCAGGCAGTCTAATTCAGGGTGATTTTTTTAATCCGACAGCCCTCGAATTTAAGGGTAAGTTTGATCTAATTATTGAGCAAACTTTTTTTTGTGCGCTTAATCCTAACCTTCGAAACGATTATGCGAAGCAAATACACAGGCTATTAAAACCCAATGGCAAGTTGATTGGCCTCCTTTTTAATATAGAACTATACCACGACCATCCGCCATTTGGTGGAAGTAAAGAACTCTATAAACCTATTTTTGAACCCTATTTTGAGTTTAAGGTGTTTGAAGAAGCCTATAACTCCATTGCCCCAAGAAAAGGGAACGAATTGTTTATAAATTTAGTAAAGAAGTAATAAGCACGAAGTCGGGAGCCGGAAGAGTTTTTACTTCAACCTTCCGACTCCGTGCTTATTTGCCTAAAACATCAATCGGTAATGCGTTTTTACAAGATCAGGTTTAAAAAACACGACCCCTACCGAAAATAGATCAATGCTGTGAGTTACTTCGGGGTGGGCTTTAATTTCTTCCCAGGCTTGGGTCATTTCTTTTGACCAATAAATATCATCCAACACAACGATGGAGTCTTTGTGCATCCGTTTAATAATTGCTTCAAAATAACGAATCGTTGGCTCATATCGGTGGTTGGCATCAATGTAAGCAAAGTCAACACTAATGCGTGCATCTAAAAATACTGGTAAAGTTTTATCAATATTGCCTAAAATAAGTTTGATGTTGTTTTTGGCATGATACTCAAAATTGGTGAGTGCTACGTTGGCAATATCTTTCGATCCTTCAAATGTAACTACGTTTGTATTTTCTGCTTGCGCCATGTAAAGCGCATTTAACCCAAAAGCAGTGCCTAATTCCACAATGTTTTTAGAATCGTTAAATGCAATAAGCCTTGCTAAAAGCCTGCTTACCTTGGCAGCCGTAAGCCCTTTTTTTGCAATGGTGCTTGCCTTTGTTTTGTGCACATTGGGGTGTACCAGCGATGTAGCACCATAATTAGCCGGAGCTACTAAAAAGTTTTCGTTCAAAAGTTTTAGCCTTGTTTTTTCAATGGCGTTAAACTGGCCTTTATTAAAATCCTTTTGAATAAACTTAGTATAGAGGTTGTAAATAAAGGGCGATTGAAGCGAATGAGAATTAACTTCATGGAGCCAATGGCTTAGGTAAGAAATAACTTGATGGCGCAATTAATTGTTTTTAAAAGGCACAATCATTTTAAACGAAGGAATTTGAATAGTGATGGCTTGCCCATCCATTAATTGTTCCATTGTATAAGCACCTTGCATTTTGCCAATACCCGAGCGTAAATTACAACCCGACATATATTGATGCTTTTGCCCTGGTTCTAAAATGGGTTGTCGCCCTACCACTCCTTCGCCTTCTACCTTTCTTATCGGAAATCCAGCATCGTTAATAACCCATTGCCTACGAGTTAATTGCAATGTTTTAGCACTGTTATTTTCGATGGTAACTTGGTAAGTAAATACATAATGATGCTGACTCGGACTCGAATATTGGGGTTGGTATTCAACCTCAACGGTTACTTTTACACCATTAGTTACTTCTGTTACCATTATTCAAAGTTAATGAATAGATTTATAATTTGATAGCATGTAATATTAAACGAGATTTGGAGGAGTTTAGTTTGGGCAACCTTTATTTAAAATGGAGATAAAATTAGAAAACTCGTGGAAGAAACAGTTGAAAGATGAGTTTGGTAAAACTTATTTTAAAGAGCTTGTTGAATTTGTTAAAAATGAATACGCAACCTATAAAGTATTCCCTCCAGGGAAACAGATTTTTAGTGCTTTTGATCACTGTTCGTTTAGCGATACAAAAGTTGTAATTATTGGGCAAGACCCTTACCATGGAGATGGACAAGCTAATGGTCTTTGTTTTTCTGTGGCTGAGGGCATTCGCAAACCACCTTCGCTACAAAATATTTTTAAAGAAATTAGGTCTGATTTGGGCAAGCCTATACCTGAATCTGGCAATTTAGAGCGATGGGCTAGCCAAGGTGTGTTAATGTTAAATGCAACACTTACCGTGAGGGCTTCAACACCTGGGTCGCATCAAAATAAAGGTTGGGAGGCATTTACTGATGCAGTTATCAAATCATTAAACGAGCAAAAACAGCACCTTGTGTTTTTGTTATGGGGCGCTTATGCGCAAAAAAAAGGAACTATAATCGACCGAGCCAAACATTTAGTGCTAGAGTCAGCGCATCCATCGCCATTTGCAGCATATAAAGGTTTTTTCGAAAATAAGCATTTTAGTACCTGTAATGCGTACTTAGCGCAGCAGAGTAAAGATGAAATTATTTGGTGATTTTAAAATTATTAGACCAACTAACATTACTCCCTAAAGTAGCTAAAAGGCACAGATGTTTCTCAAAAAAGCTGTCTATCATGCCCAAGAAAATCGCTTTTTAAAAAAGTGGTTTCCATGGAGGCGTCCCCTATTTGAAAGCATCAATGGCGAATATATAATGTAGAAACCTGAACTTAACTTAGCTTTGCTTTGCTTTGTAAGCTATTTGTCTGCCTTTTCAACCATGTTTGCAATACCTCTACGAACAGTTATTAAGCGGTATAAACCAATACCAAACACCAAAGGAGAAGCGGCTACAAAAAACCAACCCAAGTAATTTACTTCTTCAAAAAAATTGATATGAATAATTGACACTCCCGTGCCTAAAAAGAATATACTTGATCTAAAATAAGCCAAAAATGTACGCTCATTAGCTAGTTTCGTCCTTTCAATGGCCAGCGTGTCTCTTAAAATTAATTCGTTTACTTTCATTCTAATTGATTATAAAACTAGTTTTCTTTAAAAAATTATTTCTTTCCTCGCCCTTTAAAGCTAACTTATTAGCCACATTTAATAACGCAGGCCTGTAAATTGAAAGCAAGAATAATAAAAAGGCATAAAACCCAGCAAAAGCCACACTCCCTGTTACATACAAGCCAACTACTGAAATAAGAGAAACCACAAATATCTTTAAAAAGAAAGATTTAGAAATGAAAAAATAGGCAGTTAATCTCAATGGAACAGGCTCTGTTTTATCAATAGCCCTAATCTGATTTTTATAAGTGCGAGTGGCTAAAATTGAAAAGATTAAACAAATTATAATAATGGCGGCAATTAAAAAAATATTTACCGCTACCATGGCAGTAATGCCTCCGCTAAATATCTCTAAATATCCATAAGCCACCAACAATAATGGCAGTGCAATTAAACCGTTAAACCACTGGTTTAATCTATCTAAAAATTCTTCTGGAGAAGCAAACGTCATCTTTTTTTTACAAAAGTAAGTTTTCAAAAGCAAGAAAAATTAAATAAGGCCTAAAAACATCTAACTAACAAACGTTAGGTTGACTACATTTGTTAGTTAGCGAGCATTAAATGAAGCATATTAGACGAAATTCAGCAGTTTAGGAAAAAGAAGGTTAACCATAGAGTTGACAAAATCACTCATTTTTGAGACAAGGAGCTGGGAATAAGTAAGCTAAAATTGAAAAGTTTAATAGTCGTTAATGGGAATAGTTCCCAAGCCTGTTATAAAACAGGAGTATTTTCAAATAACACATTATGATGGTATTTTTAAGGAAATCATTAACAATTTTCATGGTTATATTCGTCATTAACGGATGTAATAAACAAGATATGGTTGAAGTTCCCAATGCGAGTATCGAATCAGAAATGAAAGCCCTTGGTGAGGCTTTTCGTTTTGGAGCTAGAATGCAATATACTGCTTCAAGAAACAGTGGCGTAGTTGAAAACTCCGATGAGTTAGAAGAAGGCATGATTGAATATCTTAAAAACGAATATGGAGAAGAGATTGAAGTTGCACTAGCTGAGTTTAAATCGTCAGAGGCATTTGCTTACCTTGATCAAACAATGGCTGATTTAAGGGTGTCCAATCAAAATAATTCTGGCAGATTAGCAGCCCCAGGCCTTGTGTTAGAGGAAGAACTAATAAAAATTAGTCAAACTTTTGAACATGTTAATACTACGGAAAACTTCAAAAGTTATGTAGATGGTGTTAATAATAAAATCATAACAATTACAAATGATTTTATGGATGAAATAAACCAAAATTCTGTAGAGATAAATGGGGAATATTTTATTTCTGTTGATTTGTTAAATGATAATCTTCATGCAACAAGGCTCAAATCTAAAATTACTCAGGTTGAAAATGAAATTATAGCTGATGGCTCCTTAACGCACGAGGAAAAACAAAATCTTTTTCATTATACCACAGCTATGTTAATGAATGTTGATAATGTTGTAGATTATACAATCTTATTAGACCCTGATGTAATTGCAACCATAAGCAGAACAAATGGGTTATTTAAAAAAATTGGCAATTTATTTAAAAGGGTTCTTTCAGCAGTTGTAACTGTTATTGTAACAGCAGCAGTGGTTGTGGTGGGTGTTTTGGTTGGAGCTCCTAGTGGAATTGGTGCAATTATTGGAGGGGCGGTTGGTTTGTCTGTAGGGCTCGAGCTTTCTTTCTATATATCATGTTATGGTATGATGTCAAGCAATATATGTGCGCAATGTATGGCAAAGTACCCCAATATGAGTCCTTGCTAATAATAATTTAAAAAAGGAACATATAACACATATCATTATTATATGTTCCTTTTTTAACTTTTCAAAATCAATTTTATAAGCATTAACAAAATGAGAAAAATTAAAATAGTAATACTGTTGGCACTAGTTTCTTTTGCTAAAGAAATACATGCGCAAAAAACAACAGAAATTGGCTTTTATTTTGCCCCTTCAAGGGTTTTTACCACTCTTAAAAGCCGTGATAATGCCTTTGACGAATACGTAACATACCGTAATCAAAATGAACCTAGAAGAGGAGGTGTTTTTTTAGGTTTCACAATAGAAAAACCTTTTTTGAATGATTTAAAATTTAGAACAGGTGTAAACTTATTGATTTATGGGTCTTCTCCATCCGTAAGGTTAGCTACCACAGATTTGCACAAGTTGCCCAACCCTGATAGGGTAAGTGTTTCTGAAAGGCAAGAAAACTACTTTTTAACCATACCATTTCATATTAGAAAAGATGTATTCAAATTTTCTGTAAAACCAACTAAACATGAGCAAAGTAGAGATTTTAAAATTTATGCCATTGGTGGGGTAGAAATGGGTTACATGTTTAACCCTGTTTATTTACGCACCTATGAGTTACAATCAGGAGAAAGAGAAATTACAGAAAACGAATTTGAAAATAACTTTGATGTAAATTCATTCAACATTCTAGTAGAAGCAGGTTTGGGTTTTCAATACATATTAAATAAAAAATGGACGATTTTGATTGAGTCTAATTTTAATTACACTCTTTTTTCAATCTATCAAACGGGCATTACCGAAAAATTTGGTGCGTATTCGACTAAAATAGGGGTTGGAATGATACTTAATTAGTTATACGGTTTTGCTTAAAGCTCGCTAACAAGCACTAAAACAGCATAGGGGGACAGTGTCAAATTGCAAGTTCAGTGCTTTTAATTAGCTCCGCCATCCCTGATAGCTATCGGGATCGATTTGGGCGTGTTATTATTGATTCTGCTGCCCAAATCCAAAATTTGTCTCGGTAGGTCAGAAAATTTTTGTACCTTTAACTCCCTACGCAGTTTAACGTGAAGATGCCAACAGTTTCAATACCCAGAAAAGAACAGATTGAGACGGCCGCAACTGATTTATTCAAATCGAGGGGCTATGCAGCCACTTCTATGCGCCATATTGCCTCTAAAGTAGGCATTGAAGCCGCTAGCATTTATTCCCACTTAAAATCAAAAGAGCATATTCTTATAAAAATTTGTTTTAAAATGGCTAAAGAATTTATAGAAGGAATTAAATTAGTTCAAAAAACAAATGTAACGAGCGAAGCTAAATTTAAGGCTGCTGTAATCTCACATGTAAACATTATTACGGGCGATATTGCTGCATCTGCGGTTTTTTGGAATGAATGGAGGCATTTATCAGAGCCATTATTATCAGAATTTGTAGCCATGCAAAGGGAGTATGAGCAAGCATTTAAATTAATTATTGAGCAGGGCGTTAACGAAGGCGTGTTCGAAGTTAGGGATATATCCTTTACAGTAATGGCAATGCTTTCCTCTTTAAATGGCATTCAGAAATGGCATAATTATACCTTGCCTCCTGAAGAATTAAATGAGGCGTTTGCTACATTTTTTGCACAAGGAATAAGGAAACAAGTTGAGGAGTGAGGAGTTGGGAGTGAGGAGTTGAGAGTTGGGAGTTTTGGGTTATTACTTCTAACTTATTAATAAATACATAAACAGTACAAGAAAAAATAATTATCAACCAGTAAATATTCACTATGTACGGAGGCGGAAACACATTTGAAAAAATAAAGGCAAAAGATCCACACGAAGAAGACCCCATACTTTTGGCGGCTTTTGAAGCTCGAATTGAACGAGGCGAAAAAATTGAACCAACCGATTGGATGCCCGAATTATATCGAAAGCAGCTTATTAGAATGATTGAGCAACATGCGCATAGCGAAATTATTGGCGCTTTGCCCGAAGGCACTTGGATTACCAGAGCACCTGGCTTCAAGCGTAAATTGGCGTTAATGGCCAAAGTGCAAGACGAAGTGGGGCATGCGCAACTCCTATACAGTGCAGCCGAAACTCTGGGCAAGCCACGAGAAGCTATGATTGATGACTTGCTTACCGGCAAATCTAAATACTCCAACATCTTTAATTATCCTGCTTACACTTGGGCCGATTCTGCCTTTATTTCGTGGTTGGTAGATGCAGGTGCCATTGTAAACCAAGTAGCCAACTCAAAGGGTAGTTATGGCCCTTACAGCCGAGCACTCGAACGAATTTGTATTGAAGAAGCGTTCCATCTTAAATTCGGGCATCATTGTGTAATTCATTTAGCCACAGGCACTCCAACGCAACGCAATATGATGCAAGAGGCACTCAATAGATGGTGGCCACCTATGCAGCACTTTTTTGGCCCACCCGACAAAGTTTCGGCACACACCAAAGTGCTTATGAAATGGAAAGTAAAAATGCTTTCGAACGATGACACCCGGCAGCAGTGGTTGGATATGTACGTACCCAAAATTTGGGAACTAGGCTTAACCCTACCAGATGATAAACTGAGAAAAAATGAAGACACCGGCAAATGGGAATACACCGAACCTGACTGGGATGAATTTAAAAGAGTAATAAATGGAGATGGCCCTTGTAATGCAGAGCGAATAGCCGTTCGAAAAACAGCCGAAGAGCGAGGCCGATGGGTCAGAAAAGCAATACTTAACAAAGAGGCTAATTATGTTCAACCTTTAGCTTAATAGTATGATTAAAGAAATATTAGACCCCCGCTTTCAACGATTAGATGTGTTTAAAGCGCAACATACAGCCCCAACACAAGCACTAGACCAACTCCCTACGTATGAAGTATTTGTGCTATTAAAAGAGGATGGCCAATATCAACACGAAGGCATTGTGCATGCGCCCGATAACGAAATGGCTTTTATTTTTGCCAAGGAACAATACAGCCGCAGAATGACTTGCGCAGGAATTTGGACTATTGAAACACCCAATATTTTTGTTTCAGACTACTCTGAAAACAAAATAAGCATTTATGATTCGGTAGAGGCCTCTTCTTCCCACGGAAGTGAGAATTATAAAATTTTCCACATGCTAAAACGTGGCAAACAGCATAAATATGCTGGAACTGTTAAGGCAAATAATGCCGAACATGCCTTGCAAGTTGCCAAAGCTACCTTCGATATTTCGAAACCCATTCTAAACGTTTGGGTAGCCAAGTCTTCTGATTTTTACGAATCTACTGAAGAGGATAAACAGATTTGGAATACATTGCCCGAAAAAACATTTAGAGAAGCCATTGATTATAAAGGCCAAGCTAAAATTGAAGAATTTCTTAAAAATAAGAAGCAATGAATAAAGACGCATTAAAAGACCTGTTATATAAAATGGCCGATGACCAACTAATTCTGGGCCATCGTAATTCGGAGTGGATTGGTTTAGGCCCTTTATTGGAAGAAGACATTGCTTTTGCCTCTATGGCACAAGACAAAATGGGACAAAGTTTAGCGTTATACCGACTCTTGCAAGAGCTGGGCGAAGGAGAGCCGGATATGGTGGCTTTTACACGCCCCGCAAACCAATTTCATAATTCGCAATTTGTAGAATTACCCATAGGGGAATACGACTTTAGCCTAGTGCGGCACTTTTTGTTTGATACAGCCGATTATTACCGTTTCGAAATGCTTATGGCTTCTTCGTACGAGCCTTTACAATTATTAGCCAAAAAATTAAAAGGAGAATGCCGTTATCATATAATGCATGCCGATAGCTGGATTAAAAAACTAGGCAACGGAAGTGATGAAAGCATTGAAAGGCTTCAAAAATCGTTAGACTATTCCATTCCTTATGCGTTAGGAATCTTTGAAGAATCGAAATTTGAAAATGAACTAATTCTTGAATATGTTTTTGAGGGAGAAATTAAACTACGCGAACGTTGGATTGAGCATATTGATGCTGTGCTATCAAAAACGCAGCTAATATTGCCAGACCTTGCCAAAGAATCGCCCCGTTTTGGTGGGCGATATGGAGAACATACAGAGCACTTGCAGCCTTTATTAGATGAAATGGGAGAAGTGATAGGCAGCGACCCAACTGCGGATTGGTAATCCTGCGCCAAATCAACTTCACCGTTGATTGAAAGGCTTCGGATTGCACAGTTAAAAAGGCTAAGTTTTGGTTATAACTGTAATAAAGTAAATAATAAACAAATTAAAACTAAAATAAATACGTCATTCCTGCGAAGGCAGGAATCCCTAATTGATCAGTTCCATATTTACAGATTCCTGCCTTCGCAGGAATGACGAAACACTTTTTTAAGGTTTTATTAAATTTAAGCTGTTTTTATTTATTGCTGTTATAACTGGAACTTATAGCCCCTAAGAATTAGAAGTTGGGAGTTAAATTGACCTAAGTGTGTATTCAGGATAAATGGAAAAAATAATAACCATATCAAAAGTAATGGCTTGGCTTCAAGAAGTCAAAGACCCGGAAATTCCTGTAATTTCATTAATCGACCTTGGCGTTATTACCAATGTAAGTGTAGATTCAAACCAAAAGGTACAGGTTGAAATGACACCTACCTTTGTCGGTTGCCCCGCCATGGACTATATGGTGGATGAAGTAAAATCTACGCTTAAAAATAAAGGCGTAA
>JALSJD010000228.1 GCA_026989535.1 Cyclobacteriaceae bacterium | reverse complement strand
GGGTGTTGAACTTCCGACTTCCGACTTCAAACTTCAAACTTCTTTAATTTTTCTCTTATTTTATTCCTTTTTGTGTAGGTTCTAATACCTTTGCACAGTTTTAAAAAATTGAGTAAAAAAATAGTATGAACAATATAATTTATTTAATCCCAGCAATGGGGGTGGTTGCCATTATCGTAATGATGCTCAAAAGTGTTTGGGTTTCTAAACAAGCAGCAGGAGATGCAAAAATGCAAGAACTTGCCAAATACATTGCTGATGGTGCCATGGCCTTTTTAAAAGCAGAATGGAAAGTGCTTTCTTATTTTGCAATAATAACGGCCATTTTACTTGGGTACTCTGGCACTTTAGTCGAAGATTCTAGCCCAATTATAGCTGTATCTTTTTTAATTGGGGCTATATTATCTGCCTTTGCAGGTTATTTAGGTATGAACATAGCAACCAAGGCGAATGTGCGAACTACAGAAGCAGCCCGAACAAGCTTACAACAAGCGTTAAAGGTTTCTTTTAATGGCGGCTCGGTAATGGGGCTTGGTGTGGCTGGTTTAGCCATTATAGGCTTGGGCAGTGTTTTTATAGTGCTGTTATACATATTTGTACCCGAAGGCGTTGCTGCTACTGGTGTTGAAATGAAAACAGCCATTGAAGTGCTCGCAGGGTTTTCGTTAGGTGCCGAATCTATTGCGCTATTTGCCCGTGTGGGTGGCGGTATTTATACCAAAGCTGCTGATGTTGGAGCCGACCTTGTTGGTAAAGTTGAAGCAGGCATACCAGAAGATGATATTCGTAACCCTGCCACAATCGCTGATAATGTAGGCGATAATGTAGGGGATGTTGCTGGTATGGGGGCTGATTTATTTGGTTCTTATGTGGCTACTATTTTAGCTACTATGGTGCTAGGGCAAGAAATAACCTCAAATGATGCTTTTGGCGGAATGGCTCCAATGCTTTTGCCTATGCTAATTGCAGGCGTAGGAATTATTGCTTCTATTATCGGAATGATGTTGGTTCGGATTTCTAGTGAAGATGGCTCGGTACAGAAGGCATTAAACCTAGGAAACTGGTCATCCATTATTATAGTAGTGATTGCTTCTTATCCATTAGTAACATACCTCTTGCCCGAAAATCTTTCGATAAGAGGATTTGATTTTACAAGTATGGATGTGTTTTATGCCATCGTTGTGGGTTCAATTGTAGGTGCATTGATGAGTATTATAACTGAATACTACACCGCAATGGGCAAAAGACCAGTAAACTCCATTGTACAACAATCAGCTACAGGTCATGCTACCAATATTATTGGCGGCCTTGCGGTAGGAATGGAATCTACTGTTTTACCAATTTTAGTATTGGCTGCAGGTATTTATGGGTCACATTATTTCGCAGGCCTTTACGGTGTGGCCATAGCCGCTGCAGGTATGATGGCCACTACCGCTATGCAGTTAGCAATTGATGCTTTTGGGCCTATTGCAGATAATGCAGGGGGTATTGCAGAAATGAGCGAACTACCCAAAGAAGTTCGTGGCCGTACCGATATTTTAGATGCCGTAGGTAATACAACTGCTGCTTCTGGTAAAGGGTTTGCCATTGCCTCGGCTGCACTTACTGCATTGGCATTATTCGCTGCTTTTGTGGGTGTTGCTGGTATTGATAGCATTGATATTTATAAAGCAGATGTGTTGGCTGGTCTTTTTGTTGGAGGAATGATTCCTTACATATTTTCTTCATTAGCCATTGCTGCCGTTGGTAGAGCGGCTATGGAAATGGTAAAAGAAGTAAGACGACAGTTTAAAGAAATTCCAGGTATAATGGAATATAAGGCTAAGCCTGAGTATGATAAATGTGTTGACATTTCAACAAAAGCATCGATTAGAGAAATGGTTTTACCAGGCTTAATCGCTCTTATCTCCCCATTAATTGTTGGATTTACATTTGGCCCTGAGGTTTTAGGAGGCTTCCTTGCAGGAATTACAGTTTCAGGAGTATTAATGGGAATCTTTCAAAACAATGCAGGTGGTGCTTGGGACAACGCCAAAAAATCGTTTGAAACAGGTGTGATGGTTGATGGTAAAATGGAATACAAAGGCTCTGCTCCACACGAAGCTTCTGTAACTGGAGATACCGTAGGTGATCCTTTTAAAGATACATCTGGGCCATCTATGAACATATTAATAAAACTAACCTCCATTGTTGCTTTAATAATTGCGCCTCATATCTCAGTTAAGTCGCACGATATGCACAGTAAAAACACACAGCCACCCATAGAAATTATAGTTGATAGTAATTTAAATGAGGTTGCAAAAAGCAACTAATTTTAAAATATTTATTACTTTTAAAGGCTTCTAAGTATAGAAGCCTTTTTTTATACCTAAAAAAAACATTATGAAATTACTAAAAATCACCCTGTTTCTTATGTCTATATTGTTTTCCTTTAATGCCTATACCCAATCCATAGTGGGTAAATGGAAAACCATTGATGATGAAACTGGCAAAGAGAAATCCATTGTAGAAATTTTTATGAAGGATGGCAAAGCGTATGGAAAAATAACTAAGCTTTTTAGAGAACCTAATGAAGACCAAGACCCAATATGTGATTTGTGTACCGACCATAGAAAAGATAAAAAAGTGCTGGGTATGACCATTATAACAGATATGGTAAAAGACGATGACGAATGGGATGATGGAGAAATACTTGACCCTAAAAATGGAAAAATATATGATTGCAAGTTATGGGTAGAAGATGGAAAGCTTCAGGTAAGAGGCTATGTGGCTTTCTTTTTTAGAACCCAAACATGGCATCGTGTAAATTAGTACGCATCACTGTGTATTAAAAGCCCCATAATAGAAAAATATATTGCATATTTCGGGTTACACCCGATCCAGCGTTTTTCTTTTATCCTCTTTTAACCCCTTAAAATTACTAGGGGTAAGACCAGTTGCTTTTTTAAATTGGTTCGATAGGTATTGCACACTGCTATAATTCAGTTTCCAAGCAATCTCACTGAGCGAGAGTTCATTGTAAATTAACAGCTCTTTTACATATTCTAATTTTTGGGCAATAATGTATTTCTCAATGGTGCGTCCTTCTAAGGAGGAAAATGTTTTGCTTAATTGGGTGTAATCCGTGTCAAGTTCTTGCTCTAAAAAAGAAGAAAAATTCTCATTGGCCTTTCGATGGGGCTGATCGCTTCTAATTTCTTCAATAATGGTTGACTTTAACCGGTTAATGAGTTGCGATTTTTGGTCATCAATTAACTCAAACCCTTGGGCTTGTAGTTTTTGAGCAATTAGAGTTAAATCAGGAGTCGTTTTAGAAGTAATATCAACTTCACCCAATTGGATATGCTCAACTGATAAGTTAAGTAACTCTAACTCTTTGCGCACCGCTGAAATGCAACGGTCGCATACCATATTTTTAATGTAGAATTTCGATTTTATCATTTCTTTCTTTTTAAACTTCTAACTCCAAACTTTGGACTCACTCTATCATTATTTTTGCAATCTTTCCACCACCACTTAGCCAACCCACTTTGCTACTGCCAAAACTAGCTGCGTGATAGCCTTCTTCACTTACAGTTTCCCAAGTTTTCCCATTGTCTTTAGATATATCAACACCCGAAGTGCCGGCTACAATCCACCATTCGGTATTGGGTACGTTAGCTACAACGGAACGATACCCGTTAGGTTGATTCTGCGTAAGCACCTTCCAAGTTTTACCACCATCCGTGGTTATGGCAGCGTTTAAGCTTTTATTTTTATCATCTTCGTAATTACCACCTACGGCAATGCCATAGGTTGGGCTTGTAAAAGCTAAGGAGAAAATGCCTGCGCTAGGGGTCGCATTCGGTCGTTTCATTGGGGTTTCAACCACTGTCCAGGTCTGGCCTTTGTCTTCTGATTTAAACACACGCGAAGCAGGGCTTCCTAGTCCAATCCAAACGGTGGAATTGCCAAAAGTGGTTAAACAAGTGCCACTGGCGGCAAAACCGCCTTCGCCCTTGGGCGATTTGGGTAATTGTGTATAATCAATGTCTTGCCAAGTTTTACCTCCATCAGAAGTAGTAATGATGGGCAAGTGCCCCTCCATGGCATCGCCAAAAGCAATGCCATTTTGTGCATCCCAAAAATCCATGGCATCAAAAAATATGTCAGGATGAGTATTTGAATAGGCCTCACTCCAAGTAATACCCCCATCTTCGGTTCTATAAAATTTGGCAGGGCTTGCAACGCCCATCACTACGGCTGTAGTTGCATCAAATGCCTCAATATCTCTAAATTGGATAGAGTCAGCACTTGGTACACTAACATCCGTCCACGTGATACCTCCATCAATGGTTCTTAGCACGATTCCGCCTGAACCACTCGCCCAAGCCACCTGCTCGCTTACGGCTGACAACCCTCGCAAGCTTGCTTTTGCAGGAATTTGCTGCTCCACTATTTTAATTGTTTGTGCATTTGAAATAAAACCTAAGAATAGCATCAGAAAAGTAAAAGATGTTTTCATGAAAGCAAAGTTGAGTCCACTCCGAAAACACCCAAAACCAAAAAAGTTTCTTTTGGCGGCCTTTTCATTTTCCTCAATTCGTTGATACTCAGGCATCAACGAATCTTGAAAAATGAAAATCTCATCCAAAATAACTCTTTTTGTGAAAATTGCCTGTTTTCGGAGTAGACTCAAAGTTAATAACCTAAACTCAATTTAGGGAATAATCACTTTCAGTCATATTCTGTTAGCCTTCACTTTTTTCTAAATCGCGAATTATGATATATCTTAGTTTTTATAGATTTACATTTTTCAAGTAGTAAATTTTATTTTTCTGTTCTTAGATTTGCGCAATGCAAATAAACCAAATCCTTGAGATTGCCAAAAAAGCGGGTGACAAGATTCTTGAAATTTACAATGATTCGGAGCTCTCGAAAGTGGTAGATCATAAAGCGGATGATTCTCCGCTAACCTTGGCCGATAAGGCATCCAATAAAATTATTATTAAAGGGTTAGAATCCCTCGATACGAACTACCCAATTTTATCCGAAGAAGAAGCGCATGCGCCTTACGAAGAGCGCAAAAAATGGACTACTTTTTGGTTGGTAGATCCATTGGATGGCACCAAAGAATTTATCAATCGTAATGGAGAGTTTACGGTAAATATTGCCCTCATCGAAAATGGAAAACCAATCCTTGGAGTAATTTATGTGCCTGTTACCGATGTTATGTATTGGGGAGATGCTACTGGGGCATTTATAAAGCGAGGTAATTCAAAGGCTGAACCGTTAAAAGTGAATAATTCAACAGGTAACAGAATTGCCGTGCGCAGTAAATCGCACGCTTTGCCCGAAGAAGAAGTGGTGCTCGAAAAATATAATGTAACTGATAGTATTTCGGTAGGCAGTTCCTTAAAATTTTGTATGGTGGCCGAGGGCAAAGCAGATGTATATTACAGGCACGGCCCAACTATGGAGTGGGATATTGGCGCAGGGCAAGCCATTTTGGAAGCAGCGGGAGGCAAAGTTTTTTTTGAAACAAGTACTAAACCTTTTAGGTATAATAAGGAAAATTTGCTAAATGGTTCGTTTCTTTGCCTCGGTTTTTAGCGAACTATTATGGCAGAAAACATACATCCCATTTTTAATTCTATGTTAGATAGAAACGCAAAGGAAAAACTTCTTAATCAAAAAGGAGTAGTGGTGTGGCTTACAGGGCTTTCCGGTTCTGGTAAAAGCACCATTGCACAAGAGGTAGAGCATCTGCTTTACCAAAAAGGGATTTTGACCAAATTATTAGATGGAGATAATTTGCGTACAGGTTTAAACGGCAATCTTGGGTTTTCTAAAAAAGACAGAGAGGAGAATATTAGAAGAGTAGCAGAGGTAGCTAAGCTTTTTATGGAAACAGGAGTGGTTACGATCTGTTCTTTTGTTAGCCCCACCATTAAAATTCGTACCAGTGCCAAAAGGATAATTGGAGATGTTGATTTTATGGAAGTGTATGTAAACGCTTCTTTTGAAGAATGTGCCAAGCGTGATGTAAAAGGGCTTTATAAAAAAGCACTGGCAGGCGAAATTAAAAATTTTACAGGCTTAGATGCTCCTTTTGAATCTCCATCGCATCCTAATGTAACCATCGATACCGCCAATCAATCTATTGAAGAATCGGTGAAACAGTTATTTAATTCAATTTTAGAACGTATAAAATAAATGCAATCTTATAATCTTAATCATTTAAAAGTACTCGAATCAGAAGCCATCTTTATTATTAGAGAAGTGGCTGCTCAATTTGAAAACCCGGCACTTCTTTTTTCAGGAGGAAAAGATTCTATTGTGGTAGCTCATTTGGCTCGCAAGGCTTTTTATCCTTCAAAGTTGCCTTTCCCCTTAGTGCATATTGATACAGGTCATAATTTTAAAGAAACAATCGAATTTAGAGATAAGTATGTAGAAGAAATTGATGCCAAATTAATTGTAGGATTAGTGCAAGACTCCATTAACCAAGGAAAAGTGGTGGAAGAAAAAGGAGTTAATGCCAGTAGAAATGGGCTGCAAACAGTTACACTTTTAGACACTATTGAAAAACATAAGTTTGATGCTGCTATGGGTGGAGCTCGTAGAGACGAAGAAAAGGCAAGAGCCAAAGAACGATTCTTTTCTCACCGTGATGAATTTGGGCAATGGGATCCAAAAAACCAGCGACCAGAACTATGGAATCTATTTAATGGCAAAAAAAGCTTTGGCGAACATTTTCGTGTATTTCCGATTTCTAACTGGACAGAGATGGATGTGTGGCAGTATATTTTAGCGGAAGCAATTGAATTGCCCTCTTTATACTTTGCCAAAGAGCGTAAAGTATTTATACGCGATGGTGTAATTATGGCGGCTTCGGAACATATTCAGCGTAAAGAAGGAGAGGAAGTAACCAAGCAATTGGTTCGGTTTAGAACCATTGGAGATATTACATGTACAGGAGCAGTTGCGTCAAATGCTGATGATTTACACGCCATAATTGAAGAAGTGGCCTCAACCAGAGTAACCGAAAGAGGCACTAGAGCTGATGACAAACGCTCGGAAGCAGCCATGGAAGACCGTAAAAAACAAGGGTATTTTTAAAATGAAAAATGCGAAATTTAAAATGTAAAAAAAAGTAGAGTGCTTTTACCAGATCAAGCAAGAATCATTGGTAAACAACTTATTAGAAGTGCCTCTTCTGTTGGAGCAAATACTAGAGCTGCATTTAGAAGCAGAAGCACCAAAGAGTTTGCTACTAAACTCGGAATTGTAGTGGAAGAAGCAGATGAATCCTGTTTTTGGCTAGAAGCAGTAGAAGAACTAGCACTTGTTAAGGATAATAATAAAGTTAAAATTTATTAAAAGAGGCGGAAGAGTTAACTGCCATTTTTAACTCAATAAAATACAAATACAAAAAATAGTGACAGGTTGAAATGTTTTTTTATTTCTAATTTCACCTTTCATATTTCTAATTTAAATATGAGCGATTCAAATAATTACTTAACTATGGAGCTTTTGCGCTTCACCACCGCAGGTAGCGTAGATGATGGAAAAAGCACCCTCATTGGCCGTATGCTCTACGATTCTAAATCTATTTTTCAAGACCAGTACGAAGCGATAGAAGCATCGAGCAAGAAAAAAGGAGAAGAAACTGTAAACCTTGCACTTTTAACAGATGGCTTAAGAGCTGAAAGAGAACAAGGGATAACCATAGATGTAGCTTATCGCTATTTTGCTACCCCAAAGCGTAAATTTATTATAGCCGATACGCCCGGGCATATTCAGTACACGCGAAATATGGTTACAGGAGCCTCTACGGCTAACTTAGCCATTATTTTAATAGATGCCCGCAAAGGGGTGCAAGAGCAAACGCATCGTCATACATTTATTGCCTCTTTATTAGGTATTCCACATATTGTATTTTGTATAAACAAAATGGATTTGGTTGATTATGATGAACAAGTCTATGAATCAATTAAAAAGGAAACCGAATTATTTGCCTCTAAACTAAATGTGAACGATGTGCGATTTATACCCATCAGTGCCTTAAATGGCGATAACGTGGTTAATAAATCTAAGAAAATGGACTGGTACCAAGGCAGCACCTTGCTTTATCTTTTAGAAACTATTCATATTGGTAGCGATTTTAATCATGTAGATTGTCGTTTTCCAGTGCAAACCGTTATTCGGCCAATGAACGATAAATACCACGATTTTAGAGGTTATGCAGGTAGAATTGCCAGTGGAGTTTTTAAACCAGGGGATGGCATTACCGTATTGCCAAGTGGTTTTACAAGTAAAATTAAATCCATCGAATTAATGGATCAAAAACTAGCCGAAGCCTATGCGCCTATGTCCGTAACCATAACCCTCGAAGACGAAATAGATATTAGCAGAGGAGATATGATTGTACGCGATAATAACCAGCCAGTAGTAACACAAGATATTGACTTAATGGTTACCTGGCTTAATGAAAAAGTACTTGTGCCAGGGGGTAAATATGGCATCCGTCAAACTACGAACGAAGCCCGTTGCATGATTAAAGAAATTGTGTATAAAATGGATATTAATACACTCCATAGAATGGAAGATGATAGAACCATTGGAATGAACGATATTGGTAGAATTAAGATAAGAACTACTAAACCATTATTTGTAGATAGATACGAGCGTAATAGAGAAACTGGCAGTGTTATTTTAATAGATGAACAAACCAATGAAACCGTAGGGGCAGGAATAATTATTTAAACACAGTAAAGAGTCTCTCTATTAATTGCTTGTGTCCTCTGGCTTTTTCTGAGGTTTGTGATTGAGACGTGGTTTCAAAGGCAGGTTCGCCTTGCCGACAAGGCATTGACGATTCCTTTTTCACTATCTTTGTTTTCACGTCATTTTTTTTCACTAATCCGCCAACTGGCTGGGATTCACTCTACGCAATGGCAAAACTTATACACTACTTAAGTAACTTTGGAACATCAAGTTCTAAATCTGAGCAATCGAATCAACGCATTCGGTTTACCAATACCATAGCGCAGTTGCACTTGGTATTTATCTGCTTAATTCTTATTTTGGTTTTATATCAGTATGGTTTTAAAGTTGGAGCTCAGTTGATACTGCTTTCATCTGCCATTCCAATTATAACATTGCTGTTAAATCAATGGGGTAAAACTTTAATTTCGAGGTATTGGGTATCCTACTCAATACCCTTTTTTATTATGGTTATTTCTATTTTAACAAAACGGAATAATGCAATTGGTGCTACAGGTTTTTATGAGTTTTTCGATACAAGAATGTTGGTGCTTGTATCATCGTTAGTGCCTCTTTTAATTTTCCCCAGAAAAAAAATAAAATTTCTTTTTCTAGTGCTTTTACCAAGTGCGGTATTCTTATTTGCCTATGATTTTATCCATAATTTGTTTAATGTAGGTTATGCATATTTTTTTGAAGATACTAAAGGGGGCTATTACATAGCAGGATTAATGTTTAATGTGAGCTATGTAGTTGCAATTTTGGGCATCCTATCGCTTAAAAAATCGAATGAAGAATTAGTAAATAATAATTCTATTCTTATTAATGATTTAAATAATAAGAATGCCATACAGGAAAAACTTTTGCTTAAAAAACAGGAGCTGCTATCTCAAAATAAAGAGGTTAGCGAGAGTTTGCTTACCAAACAACAAGAACTGCTTAAGAGCAAAGAGGAATTGGAGAAAGCTTCGGTACTGATAGGTATTCAAAAAAATAAGCTTGAGTTTAAAAATATTGAATTAACATCCAAAGTAGAAGAAAAAACCAGAGCTCTTAAAAAGGCAAATGAGGAATTGATTGTTCAGAACAACGGACTTTTGCAATTTTCGAACACAGTATCGCATAACCTAAGAGCGCCTGTAGCAAGTTTGCTCGGTTTAATACACTTATTTGAGGTTGAAAAAGAAGAATCTCGTAAGCAGGAAACACTTGCACATATTAAGGTTTCATCCACTGCATTAGATACCATAATTTCAGATTTAAACAAAGTAGTAGATATTAGAAATCAACTATTTCGCTTAAAAGAAAATGTAAATTTAAGCGATGAAATTGAAAAACTGCTTAGAGCTAGTTTTAAAGACATTGGAGCTGAACTTATTGTTAAATTAAAAATCGATAACCTTTATTTTATTAAATCATATTTACATAGTATTTTGTATAATTTAATTAGCAATGCTATGAAATATAGCAACCCTGCCAATAAAAATATGATAACTGTAGCCTCTTACGAGGCAAACAATAATGTTTGTTTAGAAATAAAAGATAAGGGGCTAGGTATTGATTTGCTAAAATTTGGTAACGACATGTTTAAAATGCACAAACGTTTTCATAACCATATTGAAGGCAAAGGAATGGGATTGTATTTGGTAAAACAGCAAGTGGAGGCTATGAATGGCAAAATTAGTGTTAAAAGCAAGCCAGGGAATGGCACTAGTTTTTTAATGGAGTTTCCCGTTCCTAAAGAAATTGGCTTTCAGAAATATTATAATACGCCTAATGCTACAATTGCGTACGATGCACGGTCGAGGGCATCCATCCTTATTTGGAAAAAGCCTCCCAACTCTAAAGAGTATGCAGAAGTACTAAGTACTAATAAAGAAATGTTTGATAATTATAGTGCAAATAAATGGTTGGTAGATATTAGAAATTTAGGATTTGTTTCTAAAAAAGACAGAACATGGTTTGCCTCCACAACGCTGCCTAAAATTGTAAAAAAAGGATGCAAAATAATGGTAATAGTTAAAAACGAAGGAGACAATAAAGACTTTGCTTATTGGCAAAAAATGTTGGAAGCAATGGATAATAAGGGAGTCTTATTTAAAATATTCTACGATTACGACTTAGCTGTCGAGTTTCTACAGGAAAGTAAGCCCTTATCAGATAATAATGATTAATATGATTTCTACTATCGTAAATTTTGGTGTTTATAAAGAAATGAAAGATCGGCTTAAGCAACAAGTGAGGCTTACTAATAAGCTATTGCTAATTCTTATGGGGGTTACAATATTACTTTTGTTTCCAATTCTATTTGAAGACGGATGGGCTATAGCCGCTTACATAGATATTTTTTCTTTTTTTCTTTTTTCTTTTTTAATACTACTAAACTATTTTAATTATAATAAATTATGCAGGATAATAACAACCATTTATCCACCTATAATTATTACAATTGGCAGTATTGCTGTTAAAATTAAAAACCCTGAAAGTGTTTTTGTTTACGATTTTCTTGATGCACGAATTTTAATTTTAGGGTTTAGCATTTTGCCCTTTATGTTCTTTTCTTCCCAAGAAAGAAAATACATGTTTTCCACTTTTACTTTTTGTTTTTTATTGATAGTAGCCTTTGATCCTATCCACTCATTTATTGGAGTAGGTTATGCCAATTTTTTTGGCACTATGCCCAAAGCCTATATTGTTACTGGCATATATTTGGATATTGCACTGATTTTTATAGCAGCCTCTTTTTTTTATTTTTTATCAAACATTAAATTACTGCTCCATGAAAATATTTTATTGGCAGAGGAGCTTGGAGAAAAAAACATTGAATTAAGTGCTCTATTTGAAGAAATGGAGAAATTAAATGATGGATTGAGAAAAAATGAAGGGGTAATTAATAAGCAAAAAAACCTTTTAGAAAAAAGCAATTTTGAATTAGTAGAGAGGCTTGAAACTAAAACAAAGGAGCTTAAACAATCTAATAAAGAACTCATTAATCATAATAATGAGCTCCAGCAATTCTCTAATACACTTTCTCACAATTTGCGTGGCCCAGTTGCTAATTTATTAGGTTTAGCACAGTTATTTAAAATCGACCAAACTGATGATAATAGAAATAATGTGGCAGAGCATATTTACAAATCGGCAGAGGCTCTTGATGGCGTAATAAAAGATTTGAATAAAATAGTAGAATTAAGAAACAATCTTTTTCAGATAAAGGAAAGGATAGATATAAAAGCCGAACTAGACAATATTTGGTTGGTATTACAACCTAGTGTGGAAAAAAGCAAGGCAATATTGAAAACAGAACTTAAGGTTAAAATAATTTATGGTGTAAGGTCTTATTTTCATAGCATTTTATACAACCTAATTAGTAATGCAATAAAATATAGAAATACAGAGAGAATATGTACTGTAAAAATTACGGCTAAACAAGAAAAAGGAGAGTGTATATTAGCTGTAGAAGACAATGGCATTGGAGTTGACCTTAACAAACATGGCGATAAAATATTTGGTATGTACAAGCGATTTCATACACATATAGAAGGCAAGGGGCTTGGCTTGTTTTTAGCTAAACAACAAATAGAATCGATGGGTGGGAGGATTACTATTGAAAGTGGGTTAAATGTAGGCACTAAATTTATCCTTAAACTACCAACTGTGCCTCTCTCAAAAATAGAAAGTCAATTATTTTACAAATCCAGTACAGCCAATATTTATTTAGATACTGTAAACCAAATTACCACCTTGGTATGGACTAAAATGCCAAACCCTCTAGAGTTTGCGGAAGTTTTTAGTAATAATATCGAAGTTTTTAGTGTGTATAATTCGGTTAAATGGATTATTGACTTAACGATAGCAGTTGATTTAGCTAGTATTAGGAAGCAATGGATATTAGAAAATGCCATCGAACAATATGTAAAGATTGGAATTAAGCAAGTAGCAATAGTTAGAATAGAGCAAGAGCAAGACGCTGATTTTTGGAAGAAGTTTGCTGAAATTACGAAGGATAAATCTTTGCAAGTTCTTTTTGTAAAGAGTATTCAAGAAGCAAAAGAAATTTTGCTGAGGGTGTAAATTGCTATAACCCCGTTGTTTACTTTTGCACGATGAATAGGTTTGGAGAAGACAAAATAGAGTTAATGGCACCTGCAGGTGGCTTCGATTCAATGCAAGCTGCTATAGATGCAGGAGCAGATTCAATTTATTTTGGGGTAGAGCAGCTAAATATGCGTGCTAAATCAAGCATTAATTTTACGCTTGATGATTTAGAAGAAATAGCCCAGCGCTGTGGTAAAAAAAATGTTAGAACCTACCTAACTCTTAACACCATAATTTACGACCACGATTTAAGTATTATAAAAACATTGCTTAATCGTGCCAAAGAAGCAGGCATTACTGCTGTAATTGCCTCCGACCAAGCCGTAATTCATTATGCCAAAACCATAGGAGTGGAGGTGCATATCTCTACGCAACTTAATATTACCAACATAGAAACGGTTAAATTTTATTCGCTTTTTGCCCATACAATGGTGCTATCAAGAGAGCTAAGCCTTGGGCAGGTTAAAAAAATTGCAGATGCTATTAAAAAAGAAAATGTAATTGGGCCAGGAGGTAAATTAGTAGAATTAGAAATTTTTGGGCATGGAGCCTTATGTATGGCTGTATCTGGCAAGTGTTATATGAGTTTGCACACCCAAAATTCATCTGCCAATCGTGGAGCATGCGTTCAAAATTGCAGGCGCAAATACAAAGTAATAGATATTGAAGATGGGCATGAACTGGAAATTGACAATGAATACATTATGTCGCCTAAAGATTTATGCACCCTTAATTTTTTAGATCAAGTAATTGATACCCATGTTAAGGTACTTAAAATTGAAGGCAGGGCACGTGCCCCTGAGTATGTATCAAGGGTGATTGGCATATATCGGCAAGCCATTGATGCCTATTATGCTAATGAATTTAATCAGGAAAAAGTAGCCGTTTGGATGAGCCAGTTGGAGACTGTGTATAACCGTGGTTTTTGGAGCGGCTATTATTTAGGGCAAGAATTAGGCGAATGGAGTGATAAGCCCGGGTCTTTGGCAACACAGAAAAAGATTTATTTAGGCAAAGGAGTTCATTATTTTTCGAAGGCTAAAATTGCACACTTTAGAGTGGAGTCTCAATCGGTTAAGGTGGGTGACGATATATTAATTACTGGCCCAACTACTGGAGTGGTAGAAATTAAGTTGCCAAATTTTAGAATAGATGATAAAGAGGCAGAAAGAGCAGAACGTGGTGATGATATAACTTTTGAATTAGACCAAATTATTCGTCCATCGGATAAATTATATAAAATTGTAGAAGCCTAACCCAAATAAACTGGAAAAACAAGTTTCAAAAAATACACAAATATCAATGACAAGATACTAAAATGGTTATAATTACCCAACAACGAGATAAATGCATTGGTTGCAACTACTGTGTAGAGCTAGCCTACAACCGTTGGCGTATGAGCAAAAAAGATGGAAAGGCAACATTAATTGGCGGTGTAAATCGAAAAGGTTTTTATACCGTTAAAGTGCAAGAGGGTGAGCTGGAAGAAAATATAAAAGCCGCAGAAGCCTGCCCAGTAAAAATTATACATGTTAAGCATATTTAATAATTTTTATTAGTTAATAATTACTATTATCTAGTTGTTATTATTTCTTACGTGATTCTTTGTTGGAGCTTTCTCCAACAAAATAATACCTGCAATATTCAATTCTTAGTGTGCAAAAAATCAGTATGAGTGCTAATTTATGGGTATATTATAAATATACTATATTTGTAATATGCTATGATAAAAAGCTTTGATTGTAGAGAAACTGAAAAAGTTAGTAGGGGTGTTTTTTCAAAGAAATGGAGTGATTCGATCAGAAGGTCAGCAATGATTAGGCTAGATTATCTGAGCTCTTCCATTAATTTAAATGACTTGAAAATTCCTCCATCTAATAAGTTACACGCCCTCAAAGGCAATTGGAAGGGATATTATTCCATTAGTATAAATAAGCAATGGAGGATAATTTTTATATGGAAAAATGGGAATGCCAGTAATGTTAAAATAGTTGATTACCATTAATAAAAAAAGATATGAGTGAATTAATGAATACTCACCCAGGCGAAGTGTTAAATGAAATGTTTTTGAAACCTATGAATATTACGGCTTATAGGTTGGCAAAATCCATTGGGGTGCAACAAACACAAATTAGCCAAATAATAAAGGGTAACACAAGCGTAACCGCTAATATGGCTGCTCGTTTAGCTAAATATTTTGCTACTTCACCACAATTATGGCTTAACCTTCAAAATCTTCACGATATTAGAAGAGTAGAAGTGGAAAAAAAGGAATTGCTCGATTCGATTGTCCCAATGCAATTGGCTTCTTAACGCCACCCTCTGTTGGAGTTTTCTTCCAATAAATTGATAGTTGATTGCTGTTGGTTAAAAAGCCAACAACTGGTAAAGTTTTACAACTATCTTTGAGTCCACTCCAAAAGAGACTTTTTTGGTTTTGGGTGTTTTCGGAGTGGACTCATCTTTACTGCTTAAATTAAAATCACATGAAAATTACAAAAATTATTTTTCTGTTAATAGTAATACAGATACAAGTACAAGCCCAGCAAGGGGGTATGTGGATTCCTTCTCTTTTAAAAGGCATGAACGAATCTGAAATGCAAAGTCTTGGGAGCAAACTATCTGCCAAGGATATTTACGATGTGAATAACTCAAGCTTAAAAGATGCGATTGGTCATTTCAATGGAGGATGTACTAGTGAAGTTATTTCACCTAAGGGGTTGCTATTAACTAATCACCATTGTGGTTTTGGGCAGATTCAGTCTCACTCATCATTAGAAAACGATTATTTAAAAGATGGGTTTTGGGCCATGAGTTTAGAGGAAGAATTACCCAATGAAGGATTATATGTCGAATTTATTATTCGAATTGAAGATGTAACAAAGTTAGCATTAGCTGGTGTTACCGCTGAGATGACTGAAGCAGAAAAGCAATCTCAAATAGATAAAAACAATAATACTTTACAAAAAGAGGCAAAAAAAGAAGATTGGCAAGACACTAAAGTGAAGGCCTTTTATAAAGGCAACCAATATTTTCTTTTTGTTACAGAGCGGTTTGAAGATATTCGTTTAGTAGGTGCGCCTCCAACCAGTATTGGTAAGTTTGGTAGTGATACCGACAATTGGGTGTTCCCTCGTCATACAGGAGATTTTTCTATGTTTAGGATATATGCCGATGCAAATAATCGCCCTGCAACCTATAGTAAAGAAAATATGCCTTATAAGCCCAAACATTTTTTACCAGTTTCATTAGATGGCATAGCTGAAGGCGATTTTACCATGGTATTTGGTTTTCCTAGCCGTACCGATGAGTACCTGCCAGCAGTTGCCATAGAACATATCACTAAAGAATTTAATCCTAGCAATATTGCCATTCGCAAAGCTGCTCTAAAAGTGATTGATGCTAAAATGAAGGAAAGTGATGAAATTAGAATTAAGTATGCCTCTAAGCAAGCACGCATTGCAAATGCTTGGAAAAAATGGATAGGCGAAAACCTAGGAATCGAAAAAAGTAATGCCATAGAGAATAGACGAGCTTTTGAAGCATCGTTTACAAAAGCGTTAAGTAAAAAAGGGCTAGAAGAAACCTATGGAAATATTCTTCCAGAGTTTGAAGCATTATATGCGGATTTTGCGCCTGTAAATATTAAGCGTAGAAACTTTATCGAAGTATTTATTATAACCAACGAACTTATGCAAATGACCTATAGAGCATATCAAATGGAACGCGCAATTAATGCGAATAAAGATAATTTTGAAAAAGCTAAAGGTTCACTTTCAAGTAGATTAAATAATATTCATAAAAATTATGATGTAGGCGTAGATAAAGGTGTATTTAATAAGGTAATGCCATTTTATACTAAAAATATAGATGCTAGTATTTATGATAAAACAGCTTTTGTAAATTTAGAAAGTGCACTAGCTTTACTAGATGGAAATACTAAACAAGTATTAAAAAAAATAAATAATGACCCTGCTTATATCTATGCCAAACCTATGATCGAAGCATTTTATAATGATATTAATAAGGACTTTCAGCAGAAGAGTACTGCAATTTCTGCCTTGCAAAAGCAATATATGAAGGCATTGATGGAGGCACTTCCTACCGCCCGCTATTTTCCAGATGCAAACGGAACATTGCGTGTTACGTATGGCCAAGTTAGGGGCTACTCACCTCGTGATGCTGTTTATTACAACCCCGTTAGTTATTTGGATGGTGTAATTGAAAAATATATACCTGGTGATTATGAATTTGATGTGCCTGAGCGATTGCTAGATTTGTATGAAGCAAAAGACTTTGGCCAATATGCAGATGCCAATGGAAAGATGCCAGTTTGTTTTTTAGGAACTAATCATACTACAGGGGGCAATTCTGGTAGCCCAGCAATTGATGCCAATGGGAATTTGGTAGGGTTAAACTTTGATCGAGTATGGGAAGGCACCATGAGTGATATGAATTATGACCCAGAAATTTGTAGAAATATTATGGTTGATGTACGTTACGTGCTTTTTATAATAGATAAATATGCCGGAGCCACCCATTTGATTGATGAAATGGAACTGGTTCATCCTAAAAAATAAAGTTGTTGAGTAGAATTGAATGTAGAACAAGGGAGTAACAAATTATTGCTCCCTTGTTCTAATTAATTGTTTTGCCGTTATTTGAGCTCATCATTCCTGAAAAGGCAGGAATCTTCTAATATAAATCAATTAACCAGAGACCGAACTCGGATTTTATTCTCATTAATTACTTGCCGTTTTCTTTTTGCTTAAAATCTATCAAATTATATTTGAACAAACAGTTTCGAATGAAAAAACTTCTTGCACTTTTATTTTTAGGCATCCTTACACTTTCAAATATAAACGCCCAAACCACCCTTCCAAACCTGCCGCCCTCTATAAAATGGCAACAGATTAACACTCCTCATTTTAAAATTGTATATCCGCAAGGATTTGAAACACAGGGGCAACGTATGGCCAATACCTTGGCCCATTTATATAAACCCGTTTCAAGTTCGTTAAATGCCAGCCCTCGTAAAATAGATATTATTTTGCAAAACCAACATGCGGTTGCCAATGGCTTTGTTACCCTTGGGCCAAGGCGATCGGAGTTTTACACCATGGCCCCACAAAATTATAATTTTGCAGGCACTAACGATTGGCTCGATATGCTTGCCATACACGAATTTAGGCATGTAGTGCAATACGATAGAAGCAGAACAGGTTTTACTAAATTTGTAGGCTATGTATTAGGCGAATTCTCAAGAAATGCCACGGCTAGTGCTTCGGTTCCTTCCTGGTTTTGGGAAGGCGATGCCGTAGGCGTAGAAACCGCCCTAACACATAGCGGTCGTGGGCGATTCCCAAATTTTTCGATGGCATTTAGAGCCAACCTCTTAGAAAAAGGCAGTTTTAATTACAGCAAGCAGTACTTACGCTCTTTCAAGGATTTTATCCCCAACCATTATGTGTTGGGTTATCATTTTAGTACCTATATAAAGAATAATTATGGCGCAAAAGCCATGGAAAGCATTGTGGAACAAACATGGAACCTGCCTTTTGTCCCTTTTGAATATTCATTTGCAATGAAAAAAGCTACGGGTAGCAAAATGCCTGTACTTTATAATCAAATGATGGAGGAGCTTAAAGTTAAGTGGCAAGCTCAAATAGAAAACGAATCGTTAAATGATTACCAAACACTAACGGTACGGCAAACTCCACGGTTTACCAATTATACCTACCCTCAACCCATTGATGGCGGAGGAGTACTGGCACTAAAATCAGGACTGGATGATATTCCTCAATTTGTTAGCATACAACCCGATACCAAAAAAGAAAAAAAGACATTTCTGCTTGGCCCAATGAATAACCCCGGGTTTGTATCTGTAGCCGGCAATACAGTAGTTTGGACAGAGTACCGCTACGATCCTCGATGGTTAACTCGGTCGTATTCAGTAGTTAACACCTATAACCTTGCAACTAAAACAGTTAAGCAGTTAACATCCAAATCTCGCTATTCTGCAGCTGCTATCTCGCCCGACCGCACCAAAATTGTGGTGGTAGAAACCACCGATGATTATGCAAACAGGTTGGTGATACTTAATGCCAACTCGGGAGAGGTACTAAAGAAAATTGAAAATGAGGAGAATGGATTTTATTCAATGCCCAGATGGGACGATGCAGGAGAATCTATTGTGGTCTTAAACCAATTTAACCAGAAAAAAGGGGTACTGCTTATTAATTATGAAACAGCCAATAAAAAAGTAATATTGGATTATAGCTATGAACATATTGGTTTTCCTATCATCTATAAAAACTATTTGTTATACAACTCTGGCCTTACCGGTATCGATAATATTTATGCGTTGGATATGGCAGCATCTAAAAAATATAGAGTTACATCGGCCAAATATGGGGCATCTAACCCTGCCATTAGTTTAGATGGAAAGCTAATTTATTATAATAATTATGTGGTGGAAGGAAATGATATTGTGAGCATTCCGTTTAACCCAAGCAGTTGGATGCCTATTGAACAAGTTAAAAATGGAGATATTAAATTATATGAACCATTAATAGAGGCTGAAAATAACAGCGATGTTTTGCTACATGTGCCCGACTCTACTTACCAAACAAAGCGATACCGCAAAAAGCCACTTAACGTGCATAGTTGGGGGCCGTTATTTACAGGCAGTTTAACCGAAATTGAACTAGGTGTTTACTCTAAAAATGTACTAAGCACCACCGATGTATTTGCAGGGGTAGAGTTTGATAATGTAGGTAATGTAAAAGGTGTTGGCAGGGTAAGTTACCAAGGTTGGTATCCAATTGTGGATGTTGTGGCCACTTATGGCAATAGAGTAACAAATACTACTTATAGAGACACATTGGATGTGATACGGCCAGATAGAGTAACTTGGACAGAGACCATATTAAAAACCGGACTTAGAGTACCTTGGTTATTAACCAAATCTAAATTTCAATCAAAAATTGAAGTTTATAATTACATTGGTGTTACCTCGGTTACCAATTTTAACAGCCAAGCGTTTGGCGATAATCGATATAGGTTTAACCAAGTTGGCAATGGTAATTTAGTTCAAAATGAGTTTGTTGTTACATGGTATAATTTATTAAATCAAAATAAACGTGATATATATAGCAGGTTTGGCCAAACTTTAACATTCGAGAACTTTTCTACGCCTTATGGAGGCGATTTAAAGGGAGGATTAACTATTCTAAAATCGCAATTATATTTCCCCGGTTTATTTAAACACCATTCGCTCAATTTTTTCGCAGCTTGGCAAAGCCAAAAAATAACCTTAAGCCAAGGCGAATATTGGTTTAATAACAGAATGCCGTTTCCAAGAGGACACACCCCCGAAATATTCAATAATTTTTATACCATACGTTCAAATTATGATTTACCACTTATTCATCCTGATATACGAATTGGCCCGTTCTTATACATTCAACGAATAAAAGCAAAGATTTTTTATGATTACGGGTATGGTAGAGTTGATATCCCTGAAGAATCAATTGAATATTCAAGATCTTTCCAATCAACTGGTATCGATCTAACATTCGATTTTAATGTAATGCGTGCTTTACCATTATTAGAACTGGGCGTAAGAGCCGTTTATTTACCCGACACCCAAGAATCAAGAGTTGAGTTTTTGATAGGCAGCATTGGTTTTTGATTTGCTACGGGATTCAAAAAAATGTTCGCAGTACTTTGTGTAACTTTATTAAACCGTTGTAACCAATTAGTAATCTTCTATTATTCTTAAAGTTTTTTCTTTCCCACCCGCTGCCATCGCTTTGTTTGGCGATAGTGCTTTGTATAAATATTAGGAGGTACAAAACCACAGCCAGTTTTAGTAACTGACTTGGTCATTGTGCAATTTGTGCAATTAATGTGCAACTCAATTTAAACTATAAAATGCTCCGGCACCCTTCTGACCACTCGGCTTTAGCAGTTCTTTTGCAACTAATTCCGAAAGGTCATTGCTAGCCGTATTTCGTGAACACCCATTTATCTCTTGGTACTCACTATTTGTAATTTTGCCATTCGCTCTAACATAAAGAAAGCCTTTTACCTGCCTATCATTAAGACTAAGCGATTTCAAATACAATTCGTTATAAATGTCTTTTCTAAACTCTACCCAAAAACCCGATGATTCGTAATAATACAAGGGCGTTGGTAAGCCAGCCTCTTTGCACTTTTCTATAATCTTAATAGTGCCTCTTCCCCACAATTCTATATAAGAGTCCACTCAGAAAACTGACATCTTTCATAAAATGGGCTATTTTGGATGAGATTTTTATTTTACGAGATTCGTTGATGCCTGAGTATCAGCTAATTGAGGAAAATGAAAAAATCGACAAAAGAGTCTTTTTTGATTTTGTGAGTTTTCGGAGTGGACTCTTATAACCACTTCTAAAAAAAGCATTGGCAATATCGGGGTTATAAGGTTTAGACGGGTGCTTCTTTAGCAAGTTTTCAACCGTCCAATTATCAGGCAGCTGCCCATCATTCCAAAGCATTATTTTATCCTTATATACGCTTATCTGAATAGGAACGCCACTCGAATAATCTTTATGCGATATCGCATTTAGCAAGGCCTCTCGTAAAGCCTCTTTTGGGTAATCGTAGGTTTCTACACGTTGCAACCCCTCGTAACTAATGGTTGCTTTTATGTACTTGGTAAATAATAAGTCGGTTGTTTTCTCTATTTGTTCAAATAAGTTACCGTGTATTTCATCTTGATACACAAGCTCCGAATCCGACTCGAAAAAACCGATTTTTATATAAGCCCCAGGCACAAAATTTTCTGGCTTAGGATGAAATAATAAAACAGCGGCACGCTTTAAATATACCCCCTCTTTAAGCTGTAAATTCTCGATTAAGTGTACATTGCTATCCGTTAAAACTTCCTCTTCAATTCGTTTACTTTTTAAAGCTCGCTTCCTAAAAAAATCAAACGTATCTGTTTGTAAATCGGTAACCAAAATAGAAGGCACAGGAACACCATCCCATCGTTTACCTTTTTTCTGAAGCAGAAATTTATCCAATGCCGCTCCTTTTAACTCTTGTTTGGTGCTGCCACTGCGGTAATGATATTGCCCCTTATAATTTACAGGATACGGATAATCCTCAATAACCAACTCTAAATAATCTCCTTGCGCAGTTGTATGCAGGTTTACATCTATCATTACTCCAAGTACATCCCTAGTTTTGTTAGGAATATCCTCCAATAATTTTTTAGCATTGGCAAGCCCCACCACTTCACCTTTATCATTTTTGCCAATGTACATTACGCCCCCTTTGGCATTGGCAAAACCGCATATCCATTTCAGGTACTCATCGCGCCAGCTTTCTTTATATTCTATATGTTGATTTTCAGGCATAGTCTATTCTAAGCTTGATTTGTTGCCACTATTGGTATAAATATTAAATCCAATTCCGAAACCTCCCCATTTAATTCCCAATGGATTGACTTTATATTCCCTGCCATAGGATAGCAATGATTTTTTAGCAAATTCACTTATCTTATTCTCAATAAAAAATATTCCTTTAAGGCTATGAGATATATCTAAATAGTCATATTCGTATTCAGAGAAGGAACAAAAACGAAATTCATTTTCACCAAAATAATCTTGATGTTTACTAAAAATAAACTCATCCAATTTATCCTGATATTTTTTCTTGCACTTTTCAATTCCCAAGTCATCTAAGTCTTTGGCATAGAAGTCTATCTTTTTTTTTGGTAATTTATGTAATTGTGCATAAATAATTGTTTTTGGAACTAGCTTAGGATTGTTTTCTTTCAACTTGTTTTTAGAAAAGGCTAAGCAAACGCCTCTAAAACTATCGGCATATTGACTCCACATTCTAGGTTTTAAAAAACCATAACGGTTCATTGTTTCTTCTCTTGTATGTTCAAGTTTAGATTCGGAAGAATTATTCATACAAAAACATACTTGTTTGGCCTTTAACAGCCTGTTTTTTAAATAATTGTAAATATCCTTTATTTCTTTATCATCATAACTTTTCTTGCTATTTGCAAAATCTACACCCATTGGAAGATAATCATCCCAATTTTCGACTGGATCTATTGAATTCCCTCTTGGGCTTAATCTGAGAGTGCGGTTGTCAATTCTATTGTCCAATATGTACTCTAATGCCGTATAAAGATTGGTGTAATGATAAATCACATCATCATTCAAAAAATAATCTTGTTGTTTGTCAATACTCATATCTAACTCCCCTCAACAATCCTAATCTCCTCTTCACTCAATCCATACAGCTCATACACCATAGCATCAATCTCTGCATCTGTTTTATCTATCTCCGCTTTTAGGGTTTGGGCTTCTGCTTTTTTAGTTTCAAAAACCTCCATCCAATCCATTTCTTGGGTTTTGGTGAGCTTAGCCAATGGGACATGTCCCATTGTTGTAGGTGCTACTATTCCTTTAGCACATTTTTTTATGGCTTTGTTTAGTTCTGTAATAAACTCTCCAAAATTTAACCCATGCCAGTTTTGTAATTTTTTAGGTAGCTTTTCTAGTGCAAATTGAGATTGTAGATATTTTCTAAATTTTCTATCAGCTTCTAAAAAATTATTGCCTAATAATAACGCCTCATCTACTTTTGAAGCCAAAATCGTTTGCTCTTCTGTTGAACCAACAATTAATGGAATTGGTTTTAAGTTAACACCTTTAATTTGAGCAAATGCTCGACCCCTTTCACCAACCAATTTTTGATAATAAAAATTTACTGTTTTGGAATTTAATAGACCCAATATATATTCAAGGCTTAACTCATTTTCAATTGGTAAGATTACAAATACACTTTTCCAAGCATATAGCCTTGACATATCTATTGTTCCTATAACTTTATCACCAGTTTGCCTAATTAATATTTTTTTTGGACAATCAAACAATCTCTCCTCTCTTGCTCTGTGTAATAATTTCTTCTCATATTCAACATATTTTGGGTCACTTTCAAAATCTAAACGATACCTATTGAAATTACGACCTCTAACCATTGGTTTGCTAATAGTACTTATTGGTTTATCATTGATGTAATTTGGTGTGCACTCAATTCCAATTTTAAGTTCGCATAATTCTTCAAGACGACTACCTCGTTTTTCCATCTTTAATATTAAAGACTTTTCTTCAGGTGCTATTTGAACATTAAAAGCAAAAAATTGATTCTTTATAAACTCATCTTGATTGCATTCCGAAAAGGCAATATCAAAATCTGTTCTTTTAGGTCTAAACAAAAACTTAACTCTATTGTTTTTAGAAATCGTATTAGAATAAGTAATTACTGTTGTTGGAACAACTGCGTATTCAAAAGCTCCATACCCTAAATCAATAATAGAAGTAATAGAAGTAGTATTTAGCAGCAACTCTCTCAAATTTCTTCCAAATTTTTGAAGTAAGATATTATTTGGAATAATTAAGCCACATTCACCATATTCGGCTAAAAGAGAAAGGGTAAGCTCCATAAAATATATATATGTATCAAAATCACCCTCCATCGATTGATATTGCTTTCTTATATATTCTTTTTCTGCATCATTTAATCTTGCACCATAAGGCGGATTCCCAATTACAACATCAAAGCCACCTTTAGTTTCGGTACGAAAAGCGTAATCGTAGGAGGAGCAAATTTTATCAGCAAGATGTTGCAACTTCTTGTTACTAGGCAGCTCGTGTTTTTGGCGGTTAGTTTTAATATATTCTACGGTGTTCCATAGTTGGTCTTCACTTTTAATTTCTTTACAACCAAATTTTTGTGTCCATAGGGAGTTATAGGTTTTCTTTTCTTCTTTTGACAAGGGGACATGTCCCCTTGTTGTAATACCCTTATTGGTATTATATTCTTTAGAAGTAATTGCTTTTATTTTTCCTACAATTCTAGTTATATCTTCTTCCTCACACACCAACAATAAATGTATATGGTCGCCACAAATGTTATAAGCCATAACATTTAGGCCATCTTCCTTTACAATGGAGGCGATGGTTTCTGTAATTAGTATTTCATCATTAGCTTCCAGCCATATTGCTTCAGCTTTGGGTCTAGCGCCTCCATCTCTTTTTAGCCGTACTTTATGGTCTATCATTCTTTGCGAAGTTCGGCTATCGTGTGTGGAAGTAGTAATATGATAGGCTACTTTTTCTTTAGCCTTAAACACATGTGGAAACTCTTGTTGCCAATTAAAGGCCTTAGCTCCTGCTACCTTAGGGTCATCAATTAAAGAGTTGCCACATTTAATATTGCTACTAAGGGTGGTAAGCTGCCTACGAGGTTGTGCGGTACGCAACCAAAGCGAGAGCTTGGCAATTTCAACACTTTCTTCGTTTAGGTCAACCCCATAAATATTATTTTCGAGTACCGTGTTTTCTATATTACGGAATACAATGGCACTGCCTGTTAATTTGGCATCAAGTTCATCTATGTATTGGTGTTCTTTTATTAAAAAGTCTAACGCTTGATTTAAAAAAGCACCCGAGCCACAGGCAGGGTCGAGTATGGTTAAAGTAAGCAGCCAATCACGATAAGTATTTAATAATTGTTGTAGCTCCTTTAGCTTTTTGGTGGTTCGCCCTTTACGGCTTTTAAAATATGCCTCTTCTATAATGCCTAGCTCCGTTTTCTTTTCAGTACAAAGCTTACCTACCGTATTATCTACTATGTATTTGGTAATGTACTTAGGCGTATAAAATACCCCATCCTTTTTACGCTTGGTGGTTTGCTTATCAAAATCAACGCCCTCAATTTCGGCATTTACACTTTCAATCTCATTTAATGAGTTTTCAAAAATATGCCCCAGTATGTTTACATCAATCTGGCTATCAAAATTATAAAGCGATAAGCCCTTGGTGTGCTTGTACAAAAGCTCATCGCTTATTAGCATACTATCTAGCACAGGGTCGGGCTTAAATAGCCCACCGTTATAGGCAAATATTTCGGCTGTGTTATCAGTTCCTTTTCGGCCTTTATCTAAATAATTAAAGTACTTAATAAATCGGCTGTACAAGGGCACTATTTCGTCCAATTCTTTTAGCTTATTCCATTGTTCTAATATTTTAATGGTAGAGTTAGGAGGCAGTAAGCCCCTGTCTTCTCCAAAAAATATAAACAGAAAACGGTCTATTAATTTCTGTGATTTCTTAAAAAGAGTAAGTTTTATATTTTTAGTCGCTCTATCGGCATCTTGGTTAATGAGTTCCTCTCTAAACACTTCATTTTTTACATTAAGCTTTACTAAATCACGGTAAAGCTCTCGTTTAAAAACGGAGTAATCGGTATAAAACTGCTTGGTAATATTTTCCTCTTCACGTATCGAAGCATTTTTAATTTCGAGCGGTTTATGGTTAATCACATTGCTTTGGTGCAAGCATAAATACAGCAGTGCAAACCGTTCAGGTGTTAAGTTAAAGAGGTTAAACTCTTCAAACTCAACGGCATTATTTACATAAAAACGAAGCTTTTCAAAGTTAGACGTAACCACATACACACAGCCCGTTTGGTTAGCTTTATAATCAAATGCCTGCTGCCTAATGCTTTCTAAATCTTTAGTTTTAGTGCTCTTTAGCTCAATTACCGCAATGGCTTGTCCTTCTTTAAGAATGGCACCATCGGCCTTTTTTGCTCCTTTTTCGTTTTTAAGTTCGGTGGTTAAGTTAAAATGAGGCTCGGGGTTTAGCGTATAGTCCAATACATTTACAAACAGCTCTCGTAAAAAGCCTTCTTGAAATTGCTCTTCCTTGGCCTCTCTAATATTCTGCTGCCGTGCCGCATTATGAAAATAGGTGGTAAAGGTTGCATAGGCTTTTTCAATAGTCTGTGCATCTTGTAGTTTTAGATATCTATTAAGTACAGAGTTTTGAAATAAGGCCATTATAAAAGTGGTATGATCAGGTAAAAATACATTGCTAAAATTAGCAATATTATGATGATAATTTTAGTAAAAACGAAGCTTAAAGGTAAATCGAATGTTAATTAGTAGTTTCGGTCGCTACCAGTTGCCAATAAGTTCATTTTTTATAGGTAAAACCCACGGTTCGTTTGTATAAGCCCATCAATCAAATATTTATGTGCATCTTTCACTTGTATATGGACTCTTGCAAAGTAAAAATAGGTTCTACAACCGCACACATTTGCCATTTTTAACCGACCGAAGCAAAGCGTAGGTGGTTTGTACTAATAAAATAGCAAAAAAGTACTACACCCTGCTAAATATTAATCAGGTTAGAGCTTGAAATAAAACCTCAAAAATTAATCTGCACCTATCAACGGGCGACATTTATCAGAAACATTAACCAGATATATTTTAGTGCATTGTTTGTTAGTAAAATTCATCCTGCTAATTTTGCACACTTAACAATCGAATTATGGCAGAAGTAATTAGAATGCCCAAAATGAGTGATACCATGGAGGAAGGTGTAATTGCCTCCTGGTTGAAAAAAGTGGGCGATCAGGTGTCTTCAGGAGACATTTTAGCAGAAGTGGAAACCGACAAGGCCACCATGGAGCTAGAATCGTACGATGATGGCATACTGTTATACATCGGAGTTAAAGAAAAAGAAGCTGCCCCAGTAGATGGCATTATTGCCATAATTGGCGAAAAGGGCGAAGATTATACTGCCTTGCTTACCGAAACTTCGGTGCCTGCTGCTAAAGAAGAAATAAAAGAAGCGCCTGCTCCATCTCCGGCTTCTGCCGAAACCATCGATACCTCCTCTATAAATGCTACTGTAATTCGTATGCCCAAAATGAGCGACACCATGGAAGAAGGTGTAATTGCTTCTTGGCTTAAAAAAGTAGGCGACCAAGTTGTTTCAGGAGATATTCTGGCAGAAGTAGAAACCGACAAAGCTACCATGGAACTGGAATCGTACGATGATGGCGAACTGCTTTACATTGGTCATAAAGCAGGTGAATCTGTACCTGTAGATGGCATATTGGCTATTATTGGTGAAAAAGGAGCTGATTTTGAAACTTTGCTTAAAGCAGAATCTGCCGTACCAGTTGCTGCTAAAGTTGAAGCACCAAGTGAAACAAAAACAAGCCAAAGTACACCTGCACCTATAACACAGGTATCTTCTGCACCTGTTCAAGCAGTTTCGGCTACGTCAAATGGGCGACTGAAAGCATCTCCATTAGCTAAAAAATTAGCCAAAGACTTGGGCTATGATATTGCCCAAATTACAGGCTCAGGAGATCAGGGAAGAATTATTAAAAAAGATGTAGAATCGTTTACGCCTTTGGCTCAACCAACAGCCACTACCTCTGCTACTTTACCTAATAAAGCATCTGCTCCAATTGCTTTACCGCAGGTTGTAGGCGAGGAGAGCTATGAAGAAATACCCGTTTCGCAAATGCGAAAAACAATTGGCAAGCGATTGGCCGAAAGCAAATTTAATGCGCCTCATTTCTATGTAACCATGGAAATTAATATGGATAAAGCCATTGAAGCACGCAAAAGCCTCAATGAGATTTCTCCTGTAAAAATATCGTTTAACGATTTGGTGGTTAAAGCAACGGCTGCTGCCTTACGCCAACACCCAAAGGTAAATGTATCATGGTTGGGCGACAAAATTAGAATGAACCGCCATATACATATTGGCATAGCCGTAGCGGTTGACGAAGGCTTGTTGGTGCCGGTTATTCGTTTTGCCGACAATAAGTCATTATCGCATATTTCTGCCGAAGTAAAAGACCTAGCCAAAAAGGCAGTAAATAAACAATTGCAGCCACAAGATTGGGAAGGCAACACGTTTACCATTTCTAATTTAGGGATGTTTGGCGTAGAAGAATTTACGGCTATTATTAATCCGCCTGATGCTTGCATTTTGGCTGTTGGTGGCATAAAGCAAACGCCCATTGTAAAAGATGGGCAACTAGTGCCAGGCAATGTGATGAAAGTAACCCTTTCATCAGACCATCGAGTGGTTGATGGTGCTTTGGGAGCAGCCTTTTTGCAAACACTAAAAGGCTTGTTGGAAGATCCTGTAAGGATTTTAATCTAAAACCAACCTGTAGTACCGTCATTCCTCCCGAGTACTCGGGAGGAATCTGTTAATTAGTAGAGGAGATTAACCCTGCCAACTTGTCAACGGTACATTATTTGTAATTCAATCGTAAAAAATAAAAATGGGTAAAGTAAAAATTAGATCAACCACAGTATTAGCAGTAGTGCATAATGGCGAAGTAGTAGTAGGAGCCGATGGGCAGGCCACCATGGGCAATTATGTGGCTAAAAGCAATGTAAAAAAAATCAGAATCTTGCGCGATGGTAAAATTGTAACAGGGTTTGCTGGCTCTACCGCAGATGCCTTTACTTTACTTGAGCGGTTTGAAGAAAAACTAAATTCGTATTCGGGTAATATGAAACGCTCGGCCATTGAGTTGGCCAAAGATTGGCGAATGGACAGGTATCTGAGAAAACTGGAGGCTATGTTAATTGTGGCTGATAAAGAAGAAGTACTAGTTATTTCAGGTACGGGAGATGTGCTTGAACCCGATAACCAAATAGCAGCCATTGGCTCTGGAGCTATGTATGCACAGTCTGCTGCTTATGCACTTAAAAAGCACGCACCTGCAATGAGTGCCGAAGAAATAGTACGTGAAAGCCTTACGATAGCCGCAGATATTTGTATTTATACCAATCATAATTTGATGGTTGAAAAAGTAAAATAATGCTGAAGATTTACCATAACCCTAGGTGTTCTAAGAGCCGCCAAACCCTGCAACTTATTAAGGATGCCGGTGTAGAAGTTGATGTAGTGGAATATTTAAAAACACCACCAACTGAAGACGAGTTACGTGATTTAGTGAACAAACTAAACCTCCCTATTGAGTATTTAATTCGAAAGGGTGAAAAAATTTATAAGACAGAATTTAAAGGAAAGGATTACTCAGAGGATGAATGGATTAAAATACTAGCCAAAAATCCCAAATTGATTGAACGCCCCATTGTTGTTAATGAGGACGGTGAAGCTATTTTAGGGCGACCACCTGAAAATGTAGGAAGATTTTTATAAAAAAATATTTTTAGCAAGACGTTAGCATTTATTCAGCGCACAGGGCATTTTTTCTCTAAAATGCAAGTTGTCAAGCCCCAAATTAACCCAAATGCTAGACAGGGACAGGGAGTGTGGGTAGGAAAACTTAGCGCGCGAAGGCCATGGAGGTGGGGTGTATAACATTTTGTCGCTAATTATTTATACTTTTATTTTAGAAGTAGGTAAGAAAAGTAAGTTTTTTTCAAAATTATGCCCCCAAATAAACGCTTCGGGAATCTGTGGTTAAGTGCTTAAGCACATGCAAAGAAAAATAACCACTTACGTCATTCCTACTATAACAGTTGTTTTCCAACTCTTTAGGTGGGTGTCAAGTCCCACAAAAATATCATGACCACTAAAATCTAATTGTTTACTTTTTCCCATGATAAAATAGATTAAATTATACACCTTTGAAGTTAAAACAAAGGTTGGAACTTACTCACTTCAAACATAGGAACTGCGCAGGCAGGAATTCGGACTGTAGAATGTTACAACTAATAAAGACTGATTAAAATTTATTATAGCCATAATGTTTATTCCCTTTTCATATCTACAGATTCCTGCCTGCGCAGGAATGACGATTTCTATTTTATTTTTCTTTTTAATATAGGGGGCTTACACAAAATGGTTTAAACTAAAACGACAAAATGTTATGCACCCTGGAGGTGGTAGCATTAAATTTTCTTGATTTTTTTGTTTCAAGGCAAAAAGTAAGAATTGGTTGGCTAAAGAAAAAGACGATTTTTTGATGGCATTGAAGTTTTTGAAACCATACCAAAACAGACAAAGGGACGAATGAGCAACCTATCTATCGAGGGAAGAAGGCAATTTTAAAATAAAAAAGGATTAAATAATTGACTTTCAAGTGGGCGAAATGAAACAAACGAACCGCTAACATTGTGTAAGAAAAAATGCCGTTATCCAGCCGCTTATTTTTTTGCAAGTGCAGCAAGTTATCCCACAATTTTTGCTTGTGGCTACCTGAAAGGGCAGGCGTAAGTTCAATTACGCCTGCCTGACTGGCAAGGCAGGCCTAACCCGAAAAATGGAAGTTGCTTATTTGTTGATTTGGGTAAGGAAAGTCTACAAAAATTACTATCTTCAACACTTTAAAACAGGGTGTGGCACTTTTCTTACACCAGCGTTGTACGTCATTAAAAACAGACTAAAATTGAATGAAATATCAACTAAAATAGCATTAAATTATTGCAGTCTTGAAAAAATCAACAGTTTCGAATTGGGAAACTAAAAGCAAAATAATTGAATACAAAAAAGGCGAACAAATAGTAAAGGAAGGACAACAAAGACACAAATTGTTTTACTTAATAAAAGGTTCTGTAAAAGCGTATTACATCAATAATGATAAGAAAATTATTGATTGGTTTGCTTTCGAGAATGAATTTATCACTTCAAGCACAAGTTATCTAACAAACGAACCAAGTCTTCATTTTATTGAAACTATGGAGAATTGTGTAATCCTTGAAACTGAAAAAAGTAATGTGGAATTGCTCTGTAAAAGTCATCACGATTTTGAACATTTATTTCGTGTTATTTTATCAAAAGTAATTGTTCAATTTAGACATAGAATTGTTTCTCTTCAATTTAAAACTGTTAAACAACGGTATAAAAGTTTAGTAAAGCAATATCCACAGATTGAATTAACAGTACCATTGGGAGATATCGCATCTTTTTTAGGAATAACACAAGAAACCTTAAGTAGAATAAGAGCATCAAACGAATAATTTGATATAGGTCAAAAAATATTTTTGAGAAAACAAGTATTTTGCACTTCAAACAAAATAGTTAAATTATGAAATTAATCAATGGGAAAATATTAATCTATACAGGAATTGCACATTTTTTGTTAGGTGTATCACCATTTGCTTTTGGAAAACAATTTTTAGCGTTTTCTAAAACCTTATTTTTTAAAATTAGTGAAGGTCTTTTCGAGTTTCCATTGTTAAATGGAGTAATGAATTATGAAACCTTTGCTTCTTTTTGGTTTGTATATTTTGGTCTTTTAATTATTCCGATTGGAATTCTTGTAGATTATATAGAAAAAACGAATAAAATAGTCCCAAAAAAATTCATTATAGCATATTTAGTAGTAGTATTAATTGGAGTTTATATGATACCTTTTTCAGGTATGACATTTCTTATGTTGCCACACGCAATGTATATGTTTATTCAAAGAAATAACCAGTTAAATAATGGCAAAATATAAAGTCTCCAATGAAAGACATCTGAAAGATAAGTGGATTATTCAAAAGTTAGCCTCTGATTTTGAACTTCTTGACGTTTGGGAATATCCTATCTGTTTTAAAGTATCCGAAAATGATAGTTTATATAAATTCCGAAAATATGCAATTGAACCAACGCTGAAAAATGTTTTTAACTTATCTTTTACAGGTATATTATTTTCTTTTAGAGCCATAATTGGTAAAATTTTCAGATTAGATAAAAATGTAAATAATATTCCAATACCTAACTGTAATGAGAAAGGTTTGGCTGAGCGAATGAATGAAAAAGAAAGGTTTTTACACTCACCCGAACTTGATATTGATTTACGAACAGGTAATTATTTCGACTTCCAAACCGTTTATTCAATGGAAAATGAAACTATTAATGAAATTTCAAATGCAACTGAACATACCTTAATGCATTATTCTTGGAAAAGGCAAAATAAAGATTGTTATGTAATCCAAATGGCATCTTATGTAAAACATAGAAATAAATTTGGAAAGTATTATATCTGGCTCATAAAACCTTTTAAATATTGGATTGTATATCCATACTTATTTGATGAATATATTAGAAGGTGGAATGAATACAAAACAACGAACGCATAACAAATTAGGTAAGCGACTGCTTGCGCTGCCCTCGAGTAACGAAAAACTTAACTAAACGACATTGTTTTAAAATTGTGGGTATGTTTTAGCTGCTAAGTTCTTTCTTTGAGGAAATTTACTCTGCTTTGCAAAAATCTATCTCAGCTCTTTTTAAACCGTTACCCACTTATTTAACTGATTTTATAAAATCAGATTATCAATTTCTAAAATATGCTTTAGTAGCTGCCTTTCTTACTATTTGCATAGCTTTTAATTATTGGGTCAATTTCGAATCCAATTTTATAGCCGTTCCTATTTATATAAGTAGGCTAGTACGATATATTGCCTTTTATAGCTTTGCTTATTATGGCGGGGTAGCCATAATTGCCTGGTGCAATTCAAATTTAGTTTACCTAAAAAAAGCTAAATTTTGGCTTATTACTTTACTAGGGATTTTTATCCTTTCTGTTGATACTAGCTTTGAAGGTAGCTATGTAATTGCCAAACACTTGGTTGGGGCAAACTCCTACTTATTTGTAGGTAAATTAGTAGCTGAATTTCGAAATTTTGCCACTCTTTTTCTGCCTTTATTATTGGTTTGGCTTATTATAAAACAACAAGGCGACTCGTTTTTTGGACTAACCACAAAAAAAGTAACCGTACAACCTTACCTGCTAATGTTATTTGTAATGCTTCCGCTAATTATAGCGGCTGCGCAAAGTGCTTCGTTTTTAGCAACTTATCCTACGTTTAAATCTTTTAAAGTTCAAGATTACTGGGGCATTTCTGTACATTGGTTAGTGGCATTATACGAGTTTTTATACGCACTGGCTTTCCTATCTGTCGAACTATTTTTTCGTGGATTTTTGGTGATTGGGTTAGCCCGGTTAATGGGTAAAGATGTAATTATTCCTATGGTTTGTCTGTATGCATTTTTACATTTCGAAAAACCAATGGGCGAGGCCATTAGCTCTATTTTTGGAGGGTATTTATTGGGTGTGTTCGCTTATTATTCTAAAAATATTTGGGGAGGTGTTTTTGTGCATGCAGGTATTGCACTGCTTATGGAGTTGGTAGCAGGTTTAGTAAAAATGTGATAACTGAGTTCACTCCGAAAATAGACAATTTTCAAAAAAGAGTTATTTTGGTTTTAGGTGTTTTCGGAGTGGACTCATAACTACTACTTCCCCTTTACTTTACTCATAGCTCTTTCGGCAATGGCGGTAATGCTTAACGATGGGTTTACCCCTGGATTAGCCGATATCATAGAACCATCAATTACATACATATTTTTATAACCAAATACTTTATTGTCTTTATCAATTACGCCCTCTGTGGCATCTTTACCCATAACCGCACCGCCTAAAATATGGGCGGTGGAGGGTATGCCTGTAAGTGTTTCTGTTAACATTACCACCGATTTGGAGTTGGTGAGTTTCGCATGTTTGTTGGCAATATTGTGCGCTTCAGCAATAAATGCTGAGGGTGGCTTGCCCGAAGAAACCTTAGAACCCATTCCGAATAAACCTAGTTTAAACTTTAGTGTACTATCTAAGTTTTGCATAAATAATAACACAGAGGTTCGCTTGGCAAAATCATCTACAAAAATAATTTTAAACCACTTTATTGGAGCTGATAATGGTATTAGAAATAGTTTTATAATTCGGAGAAAAAAATTTTTCTCCGACACCATGGGCATCATTACCAATCGCCAAAACCCTGACCCTTCTCCGTACTTTACGGGTTCTAAATGGCTGTTTTCGTCTAAATCAATAATAGAACCAATGGCAATTCCTTTGGATAAATCTTTCTCTTTGTCTAGGGTAACATTTAAAATTAATGCTTCGTTATTAGTGCGTATTTCATTACCCACTTTTTTACTTAAGCAGGGTAGCGTAGTTTCTTTTAATTTTAATAATAAAGGAATGGTGCCTAAAACTCCGCCTGAAAACACAATGCCTCTGGAGTTAATAGTTTTGGTTTTTGAAAACCACTTAGTCGGGTTTTTAAAACTTACTGAATAACCCTTAGAGCCATCGTTATTGCCAATTGGTAAAACATTTAAAACTTGGCTTTCTGCTAAAATAGTAACACCCAATTGCTGGGCAAGGTGCAAGTAGTTTTTATCCAACGTGTTTTTTGCATTATACCTACAGCCTGTCATGCAAGCACCGCAACCTGTACAACCTGTTCGGTTTGGCCCTTTGCCCTTAAAATAGGGGTCATCAACAGTTTTTCCTTTTTCGCCAAAATAAATAGCTACTTTGGTAGGGCTAAATTCTTTTGCTTTGCCAATCGACTTTGCTAATTCTTGCATCGCAAAATCAGCTTCGTCTAATAATGGATTTTCGGATGCTCCCAACATTTCCCAGGCTGTTTCATAAAAAGGAGTTAATTCTTTTTCCCAATCAGCTAAATTTGCCCAGGAGCCATGGTTAAAAAATTTGCTTTTAGGTTTAGGCAATGTGTTGGCATATACCAATGAACCCCCGCCAACCCCCACGCCCGAAAGAACAGAAACATGCCTAAAAAACGTTAGTTTTAAAATGCCAAATAACCTTAAACTTGGTAACCAAAGCCATTTTCTTACATTCCAGTTAGTTTTAGGAAACTCATCTCCTCGGTACCACTTTCCTTTTTCAATTACCAAAACCGAATAACCCTTTTCGGCTAAGCGCAGTGCCGATACTGAGCCACCAAATCCAGAGCCTATAATAATGTAATCGTAGTTTTCTTTGAGGTGCATATTTCGGGTTTAATAGGCACTAGTTACTCATCTTCTTTTGCCCCCTTAGCCGCCAGCGCAAATAGTTTTTTAACGGTAAGCCCCTGTACTACAATAGAAAACAGCACTACACAGTAAGTCATCACAATAATTAAATCAACCGTTTCGGGTACCATTTTGCCATTTTTAGCAAACTCGTATAAGGATAATGCCAGCGCCACAGATATACCACCACGTAGGCCACTCCAAGTTAATATTCGAATGGTGTATTTGGGTATGGGTGATTTTAATCGGTATAATGTAACAGGAATACCTACCCCAAAAAGGCGGGCTATTAAAACAATTATAATGGCAATAAAAGCAGCTATAATATAATCTATACTCCAGTTGATAACAATGATTTGCATACCAATCAGGATGAATAGAATGGCATTCATAGCTTCATCCATTAAGTGCCAAAATTTATATACATATTCACCAGCAGCTTTTTCAAGCTCGGCACTTCGCCCTTTATTGCCTACAAATAAGCCCATGGTAACCATAGCTAAAGGACCAGAAACATGCAGCATTTCAGCAATACTGGCGCCTGCCAAAACCATTGAAAGGGTTACGAGTACTTCAATTTCGGTATGTTCATTTTCGATAAGCATAAGCAGTTTAAGGCCAACATAGCCAAATATTGCCCCTAGCAAAACCCCACCGATTACTTCCTGCCCAAATAATATTCCAATACTTATTGGTGTAATATGTACTCCAGCTCCTGCTTGTGCAATATGCAAAATGGTTAAGAAAACAACTACACCAATGCCATCATTAAAAAGTGATTCTCCTGCAATTTGTGCTTCCAAACTTTTAGATACAACTGATTTTTTTATCATTGCTAGCACAGCAATAGGATCGGTAGGAGATATTAACGCACCAAATAACAGGCAATAAATTAAGTCTAAGCTTACACCCAACAAAGGCAAAGCAAAATACATACCATACCCTACTATAAATGTTGATATAAGAACCCCAGTAGTGGCTAAAATTAAAATAATCCATTTTTCCTCTCCAAGCTTTCGCAAATCCAATTCAAGAGCACCTGCAAACAGTAAAAAACTAAGCATTACTTGAAACAGCACTTTCGAAAAGTCAAATTCTATCATTAGATTTTCGGCCATATTGCTAAGAGTAAAAAATATCCACTCCCCAAAAATGATAAATAACGATAGGCTTAGCGCCATAATCATAAGCCCAATGGTGGAAGGTAGTTTTAATACCTTTACATTAACAAGTAAAAAAAAGGCAGCAAGAACAATTAAGATGGTAATAAAATCAAGCACTTCCATAAAGCTAATAGGTTTGGTTTTTTGCCTAAGTTAGTTAAAACTCTACACAACCACAATAACAAGCCTTATTCAGTTTGAGCCATATTTATTGCTGATATTAATCAGGTAAAATATTGAACTATTTTTCTTTAGTGCAAGGGTAAACAAGTTACTTTTGGGGCATAAAATCAACCAATGGAAGTTAAAAAAAGACTATCGACCAAAGAGAAAGCCCTGGCCATAAATTTTGATACCACCATTTACGGTTCATTTGCCGAAATTGGGGCAGGGCAGGAAGTAGCTGCTAACTTTTTTAAATCTGGGGGAGCCTCAGGCACCATTGCCAAAACAATGTCGGCTTACGATATGGCCTATAGTGATGCAATTTATGGAAAAATAGGCAGGTATGTGTGTGAAGAGCGTTTGCAAGCTATGCTCGATAAGGAGATGGACCTTCTTAATGAGCGTTTACCTCACCGCCTTAAATACACCAAATTTTTTTCGTTTGCTAATACGGTGGAAACACTAAACTATGCACGAACCAATAGAGGTCATGGTTGGATTGGGTGCAAGTTTCAATTATCTCCAGAAGGTGAAACCAACGAATGCGTTTTTCATGTGGTACTTAAAGACCAAGATGCTAGCTGGCAGCAAGAAGCATTGGGTAAAGTGGGTGTAAACCTTATTTATGCCTGTTATTTTATTAAAAACCCCGAAGAATTTTTGCTGTCCTTAGTAGATGGCTTTAGGCAACATAGGATAGAAATTGATATGTTTCGATTGGAAGGACCTGATTTTCCTGATATTGATAACCGATTAATGAGTTTAAACCTTGTAAAGTACGAGTTTACAAGGGCGGCACTTTTTGGGCCATCGGGTAATGTGCTAATGCCTTCGGAGGCATTGTATAAAAAAAATGTATTAATTCTTAGAGGCAGATTTAGACCCGTAACACATGTAAATGTGGATATGCTTTTTTGCGGAAGAAAAAGGTTTAAAAAGGAAGATGGTGTTGAAAAAGAAAATATTGTTGTACTCACTGAGCTAACCTTACAAGATTTAGAAGTTGGTGGAGATATAGATGAAACAGATTTTATGAACAGGGTAGATCAGCTTTGTTCGTTGGGGCAGAATGTACTTATTTCTAATTATACGGAATATTATCGATTGGTAAGGCATATTACAAGAATGACGAAAGACCGGAGAATCGGCCTGATTTTAGGAATCTATAACCTGCATAACATTTTTGATGAAAAGTATTATGAGAACCTAAAAGGTGGAATTTTAGAGGCTTTTGGAATTTTGTTTGGCAGAGATGTTAAATTTTATGTGTACCCCTCGTTAAAAAAAGGGTCGGAAGATATATATACGTTGGATGACTTTGAGGTGCCTCAAAGCCAGCAAGGAATGTTTCAGTATTTACTGGATAATAAAAAGCTTATTCCGGTATCTAATGTATCCGAAAAAAACCTGCATATTATATCAGACAATGTGCTTAATATGATAAGAAATGGCGAAGAAGGTTGGGAAGAGTTTGTGCCTCATAAGGTAGCAAACGAAATTAAATCTGAAAAGCGTTTCGATTATAAAGAGCCAGTTAAAAGTTAATGACTTTTGTTCCGGCATCAATCACTAGCTTTTTAAGCTCTGAGGTATCCTTGGCTAAATTAGAATTGGTGGTGGTTGAGTTGCCTCAAATTAAACCATTTCGTTCGGCCATTGGTGTACGAAACTCCCGAAAGGCACTTATTATAAAATGGCACACAAAAAAAGGCATTATTGGGTATGGAGAGTGTTCCTGCCGCCCCGATCCTTTTTACTCTCACGAATTTGTGGAAGGGGCAATTCAGGTAATTCAAGAATTTGTGTTTCCGTTACTTAAGTTTGCAACCACCTATAACGAGGTGCTTACAGCATTAAGTAAAATTAGAGGTTGGAACTTTACCAAAGCAGCGGTGGAGTTTGCCATGAACGATGCCATTCGCAGAAGCACCGGTAAAGGAATATTGGAAGCATGGGATAGTCCACGATTGGATAAGGTGCCAGTGGGCATATCTATGGGCTTATTCGAAAACGGCTTTGTTATGTCTCAAGCGATAAAAGAGGCGGAAACCGAAGGCTATAAACGCCTTAAATTTAAGATAAAACCCGGCTACGCCAGCCCTTCTATTCTTACAAGTTTAAAAGAGTGCAATCACCCCACTATGAGTTTTGACGCTAATGGTTCATTTACTGCCAACGATTTTGAAGCCCTAGCTCTGTTTGCTAACTTGGGTTATATGGTTGAACAGCCCTTTGCGCCTGGCAATTCTTATTTACAGAAAGAGTTCGAAGAAAACCATTCGGCATTAATCAATTGCCCTGATGAGGAAGTGGAAACCCTTGGACAACTAATTGAACAAAAAGATAATTTGAGTGAGTTAAACATTAAACCAGGAAGAGTGGGAGGGGTATACAACACCATTGAAATAATGGAATATTGTTTTGCCAATAATATTTCAGCTTGGATTGGCGGTATGTTTGAAACTGGCATCGGTCGAGCTCAAAACCTGCAAATTGCCTCTTTTTTGCCAGGTGCAGTGGCACACGACCAAAGCCCTTCTAACAGATACTTTAAAAAAGATGTGCTAAAAGAACCCATCGAAATGGAAGACGGTTGCATCAGTTCTAGATACTTCCTTAATCCTGAAATAGACGAATTAACATTCGAAGGATTAACCATTAGCAAGTTGGTAAGTGTTCATAAATAATATTTGAGTCCACTCCAAAAACACCCAAAACCCAAAAAGTCTTTTTTGGCGACCTTTTCATTTTTCTCAATTAGCTGATACTCAGGCATCACCGAATATTGAAAAATGAAAATATCATCTAAAATAACTCTTTTTGTAAAAATTGTCTGTTTTCGGAGTGGACTCAAATATTATTTGTGGACAATTACTAAGCTTCGAAAAAAGAGATGTCTCTCGAGTTTATCACTAAAAGGGCTAATATTTCTTATTCATAGTAAGCACAAAAGGACTTTCGTTAAAGAAAAAAACTTGCTCTAAATATCAATTTTAGCGTAACGTGCATTCTTCTCAATAAACTCTCGCCTTGGAGCCACTTCATCGCCCATTAACATAGAAAATAAATGGTCTGCTTCTGCTGCGGACTCGATAGTAACCCTCTTTAAAGTTCTATTTTCTGGGTTCATTGTGGTAGTCCATAATTGTTCTGGATTCATCTCACCTAACCCTTTATAGCGCTGAATACTCACAGAATCTTCTTTGCCCCCAGACATTTCCAATGCTACTCTTTCACGTTCTTCTTCGGTCCAGCAATAACGCTGCTGCTTCCCTTTTTTAAGTAAGTAAAACGGAGGCAACGCAATGTATAAATAGCCATGATCAATAAGGTCGCGCATATATCTAAAAAAGAATGTAAGAATAAGTGTACGAATATGACTACCATCTACATCAGCATCCGTCATGATAATAATTTTATGATAGCGAAGTTTTTCCATATTAAGAGCTTTTTCACTTTCTTCGGTGCCAAACCGAACGCCCAAAGCAGTAATAATGTTTTTAATTTCATCATTATCATAAATCCTATGCTCTTGTGCTTTCTCCACATTCAAAATTTTACCTCTTAAAGGAAGAATAGCCTGAAAAAAACGATCTCTTCCTTGTTTTGCCGAACCACCTGCTGAATCTCCCTCTACTAAGTATATTTCGCATGCAGCAGGGTCGCTATTAGAGCAATCGGCCAGTTTACCTGGCAAACCAGTACCTGTAAGTACATTTTTACGCTGCACCATTTCACGTGCTTTGCGCGCAGCGTGCCGGGCTTGTGCAGCCAAAATAACTTTACTAACAATCTGTTTGGCTTGCTTTGGATTTTCCTCTAAAAAATCGTTCAACATTTGGCTTACCGCATTATCAACAGCACCCATTGCTTCACTGTTTCCCAGTTTAGTTTTGGTTTGCCCTTCAAATTGTGGTTCTTGTATTTTAACAGAGATAACGGCTGTTAGCCCTTCTCTAAAATCATCGCCTGCAATGTCAATTTTTACTTTATCGAGCATGCCCGATTTATCAGCATAGGATTTTAAGGTGCGAGTTAATGCTCTTCTAAAGCCGGATACGTGGGTTCCGCCTTCAACGGTATTAATATTATTTACATAAGAAACTACATTCTCCGTGTAGGAGGTATTATAATTAAGAGCAACTTCTACAGGAATTTCATTCTTTTCGCCATTCATGTAAATGGGTTCAGGAATCAATTTTTCTCTACTGCCATCTAAATAAGCTACAAACTCAGAAAGCCCACCTTCTGATAAAAAAGTATCATTCAAAAACTCGCCTTCTTCATCTTTCTCCCTTTCATCCACCAAAGTTAAGGTGATGCCTGCATTTAGAAAAGAAAGCTCTCGTAATCGAGTAGCCACCATATCATAATGAAAATCCGAAACATCAAAAATAGATCTGTCAGGCTCAAAGTGAACAATAGTTCCTGTAATATCTGTTTCACCTATTTCTTTTACATCATATTTAGGTTTTCCTTCCGAATATTCCTGCTCATGAACTTTACCATCTCTATGCACCGTAACATGCAGCATTGAGCTTAAGGCATTCACACAAGATACGCCTACCCCATGCAAACCGCCCGAAACTTTATAGGTATCCTTATCAAATTTACCACCTGCGTGCAGCACGGTCATTACTACTTCTAAGGCTGACCTTTTTTCTTTGGCATGATACCCTGTTGGAATACCTCTACCATTATCCTTAACAGTAATGGTATCTCCTTCATGGATGGTTACATTTATGGTATCGCAATGGCCGGCTAAGGCTTCATCGATGGAGTTATCTACTACTTCCCAAATTAGGTGGTGCAGGCCTTTCATTCCCACATCGCCAATGTACATGGCAGGTCGTTTTCTAACGGCTTCTAAGCCCTCTAGCACCTGAATATTATCGGCTGAATAATCTTGCTTTGATGGTTTGTTTTCTTCGCTCATATAATCGTAAAAAATATCTTGCAAATGTAAGATTTTAAGAGGGAATTAAACAGTTAAAAAGAGGTTATTAATAATGAATAGGGGTCTCTTTTTTTAAGGCATCGTTAAAACAGTACCCCTTTGATAATAACTCGAAAAAAAATCGTAACCTTTGTAACAATTAGGTGAAATTGTAAAATAACTTCGTAGCTGGGCACTTCTGTTATTCAACAATATTTAGTTTAGGTGCAGGCCTATTCCAATTTGATAAATGCTGAACAATCCCCTCATAAAACTCTAGTACCATTTTTTCAATAAGCACTATGAATTTCTTATTGCTTGCAAAGCCACTACCAAAACTACTAATTACTACCACATGAAAAGCCTGAATTTCTTTCCCTTTTGCCAACTCAGCTAGCTCACCTAACTCAGAGAGTTTAATTTTTATCCTGCTTTTTGCAAATTTAATTTCCGCTTCAATCCATAATTGATTCTCTAGCGATTCAAATAATGACCCCTCACGTTTTTTGCAAGCATGCAATTGCTTACTTATCCAAGTAATTCTAGCCACTATGCCTTTATCCATTGGGGCAGCAACTTTAACTGACATTGACACTACCCTTCTTTCAAATTCTGCTATTATTTTTATGTCAGATACTGAATTCCTAATCGATAACTGGCCAAGTATATTATTCTCTTTTACTAGTCGTTTCACATCATGCTTTACACTACCAGCACCTCTCAAAGACGACTTTACTAGCACACCTAGTTTACGACTCAGCATCAATGCCATATCCTTTTCTTCTTCATACCAGCTCAAGACGGCATCTTGAATATATTCGTCTGAGTTCTTTAGCGGTTTTTGAGCTCTAATATTCTCAGCCAACTCTTTCCAACCTGCTTTCATTAAGGTATAACCACTTATTCCAGACACGGAATTTTCAAAATAATAAAGTGTTTCTTTCATTATCTCAATTTGATCCGCATCCAGAATATTGGTATCATTATCAAAAATAAGAAGCTGGCCTTTCGTAATTAAGTAAGTCCATGAAAAGTGTTTGAGAACAATACTTTTAGGAGGTTTGATTTTAAGTGGTGACTGACTAGAATCCGAAACAAATTCGTTAGATACGGTAACTAATTTACCAACTTTTAGTTTTTTAGAAATATCTAAATACTTCTCTATCTGATCTCTATCTAATCCATTATTTTTATTTTTCATTTCAAAAAATGCCGCATCCGAAATCACCCCTTTAATTACAATAATTATGAGCCCATCTATCCTAGATTTATCTATATCAGGAAATGAAACTTCTGTAAAATAATAGGCTCTTCCGCCTCTGCTTAGGATTTGTCAATAAATAAATAGATCAATATAGTATTTTTATTATCTTTGATAAAAAAAAAGATAATGGAAACAGATTACATAATAAAGGAACGAATAGAAACTATTCTTCCGCTACTCAACGAACGTCAAAGCAGGGTTT
>JALSJD010000227.1 GCA_026989535.1 Cyclobacteriaceae bacterium | reverse complement strand
TAATATAGCCATCAGTCTCCACCACCAATGTATATTGATTAGCCTCGGGTAAATCGAAGGCAAAAGCCGTTGCCAAGGTTTGATTTTGTTCGTAATCACCTCCTGCAATTCGAATGGTAGCAGCCACTGGGCTTTCAGTTTTTTTATCGGTAATGGAACCTACTAATTGCACATAATAAGTAGGTGCAGCAGGTTCTTTATCCACTACTTGCGCAAGGGTGTTTTTAGGCACTTCAATCTCATACCCAATGGCTTTTGCCATTTCTGGTAGTGGCACATTCTTAAAATGTATATCACCATAGCCATCACTATTTTTAGTGCTTGTATAAATTACGAGTGCTTTATCTGCCAAATATTGGTAGTACGTTTCTGCTCCTTCGGTGTTTACATCTGGCCCCATATTTACTGGCTTCGACCAGTTCGTCCAAGTTTTATCTAAGCGTTTGGCAGAAAACACATCTTTGCTCCCCATCCCCCCGTGCCCATTGGAAGAGAAGTAGAGAGTTTTATTATCGGCTGCTAAAAATGGCGTAACCTCTTGGTACATGGTATTGATTTGGTCGCCTAAATTTTTAGGCTCCGACCAGGCTTTTAGCTGTGGAATCCAAAAACTAACGTAAAGGTCTTCTGCACCTCTGGTTTTAAAGGATTCAAGAGATAATAGCATTACTTTTTTGTCTTCTGAAATGGAGATGCTATGGTTATCAGACAAATTATAAAAATAGCGAACGGTAGAGGTAATTGGCACCGTCCAATATTTAGGTGGCTCAATAGGGTCAACTACTGAAATTCCTCTGGAGCGAGGCGATTTACCATCTAACTCATAAATATTATAAAGGTACATCTCATTTTTAAGGCCAAACCCGATTACCCCATTATGAAACTGGTTGTTTAGTAAAAACCCAATGTTTTGAGGGCTCGACCAATTGCCGGTGGCTGAATCTAACGAGCTATACCAAATATCGCCTAAATCCATTTTGCGCCCCACATTTTTCGAATGATGGGCTCGAATAAAGTAAAGTGTTTGCCCATCTGGGCTTAGCACAGGGTTTTGTTCATCGGCATACGAATTAAAAACAGGTTCTTTACCCACCAATGAATGCTGGCAAAATCCAGTTAAAGCCACTAATACGAAGATTATAAAAAATATTACGTTCTTCATTTGCTATACTTCGTCATTCCTCCCGAGTACTCGGAAGGAATGACGAACTCTTTTGTTATTGTTATCTATAACAATGATACTAAATATTGAAGATTATTTACTTACAAAAGCGTTGTCATTTATCGAAAACCGCCAAAGTAGATTGGCATCCTCTCCAGCATAATCAACGCCAATGCGTTTGGAAGCGTGGGTATCAAATTCAAAATCAGGGGCTTTGGCCTCAATCCACACTTGATTGCCTTGCAATGTTTCGCCATTTATTTGTTTGTCTATTCCTAATGCTTGGGCTAATCGAGCGGGCCCACCGGAGAGTAGTTTGCCGTTTTTGGTCCTATTTCTTCGAAGTAGCATTTCCGGCAATCCCTCCACAGGCTGAATCGCTCTAATTAAAACGGCATCGGCAAATTCTTTGGTATTAGTTACCACATTAAACAAATAATGCATTCCATATACAAAATAGACGTAAGCCGCTCCGCCTTCTTTGTACATAATTTCGGTTCGTGGCGTTCTTTTATTTGGATATGCATGGCAAGCCTTGTCCGTTCGGCCATTATAGGCTTCTGTTTCTACAATAATACCTGTGGTAAGTGTGCCATTAATGCTTGTGCAAAGTGTGCAACCTAAAAGGTTTTGAGCTATATGCACAACATCGGGGTTGGTGTAGAATGATGGAGGGAGTTTATTGGGCATAGTAAAAAACAAAAAGCCTTGCAGTAATAAATTATCCTCTGGTATTAGTACTAATTATAACTTCATCAATGCTTTAAAAAAATCATTTCGGGTCATACCCAGATGACGTAGAATTTGTTTTACAATAAACTCTAATATGAGTCTGAATAGTAATTGGTCTCTCTATTCCTGATTTCGACCATTTTTCATGACCTCCTCTTCCTTTTGTATCCTTTACGATGTTCAAACCTTGGCTTGTCAAAAATTTACGTAAATCCTTTAACGAAATATTGGATAACTTTCTTGTTGACATCGGAAACAGTATTATGCAAGTGCTGGTATTCCAACCTCTTGATGAAAAGTGTTTACTGGATATTTATCGAAAATTTCTGAGACGTAATCATTCTGGCTAATAACTGAAACAATACTCGGAGCTAACACCTTTTTAGGTTTTTTTAACGTTCCTTTTACTTCCCAACCCAAATTAGTGAGAATTTTCCCTAGGGTTCTTTTTTTTAAGGTATAATCAACAAAATCTTCAAAAACTATTTCAAAAGATTTCTTAGCACCTTTTAAATTCTTACCATAGCCTGACAAATCTAAATGTGGAGAATAAATGAAATGAATATTGCTTTCGTCTTTGAAGTGAATGAGTAACAAATTAACTCTTACTTCTTCTGCTTTGTTTTTATAACCACCTTGAAAAAAACACTCTGCCATAATTTAAAAAAAGAGTTAAAATATATTTTACATTATGTAAATCAATGTCGTTTAGTTAAGCCAAAACGTCTTTGCGAGGAACGAAGCAATCTCTATAATTTGAAGACTACAGGGTTAAGCTGAACAGACTGCTTCTCCGCCATTTGGCGGAGAAGCAGTGACGGAAAGCTTAACTAAACGACATTGTTATGTAAATATAAATAACTATTATCCAAAAGGATGACAACATTCAAACTTACTACTCACTATACTTATCACTATACTGCTTAAACAAGGCTTGTTGTTCCCCCTCCAACTGAATGGTTTTACCATTGATATAAGCGTGGGTTAGATTATTCGTCATCATATCCAAAGCATCGCCTTTAGACACAAATAAAGTAGCTCGTTTGCCTTCTTCTAAAGAACCAACTTCGCTATCGATGCCTAAGATTTTAGCTGCATTTAGGGTAATTAATTGCACAGCCTCTTCCTTACCCAACCCATAAGCGGCAGCCGTACCTGCGTAAAAAGGCAGGTTTCTGGCCCTGGCAAGCATCCCGTTGTGTGATAAAGTAACCATTACACCTGCTTTGGTAAGCAAGCCTGCCAACTCGTAAGGCAATTCTACTACTTCATCGCTGCCAGGTAAACTGTGTACATTGGGTAATACCACTGGAATTTTATTTTCAGCTAAAAATGGGGCAACATCCAAGGCATCTGTGCCAGCCAATATCACTATTTTTTGTACGCCATATTCTTGTGCAAATCGAACTGACTCTACAATTTCTTTAGCAGAACCTACACGAATGTATAAAGTTTTAGCGCCTGCAAACAACCCTTCCATTGCTTCTAATTTTAGGTTGCGTTCTTTGATACCCGTTTCATTATAGCTTTTGGCATCTTTAAAAAACGAACCCAGTTCAGCCACCTGACTATCGTATTTTTTGTTTGGCTCGCGAATAAAGGTGAAGGTTGCAAAATCAAAATGACCACCCATTCTACTTGGCCAACTCATATGCACGCCCATATCTGTTTTAAGCACGGCATCTTCCCAATTCCATCCTTCTAAATTCATTACCGAAGAAGTGCCTGAAATACGACCACCCATTGGGGTGGTTTCGGCTATTAAAATTCCATTATATCGTAAAGTCGGTGGTATTTTACTATCGGTATTATAGGCTACCAACGAACGAATATGCGGCTTTAATTGCCCTGTTTCTCTGGCATCTCTCGTAGCTCGCAACGCACTCACTTCTTCGAGCCCAATGCTCGAATTTGGCAAGATAAAGCCCGGATAAACGTGTTGGCCGGTGATGTCGATCACCGTATAACCTGCTACCTCAATTTTAGATCGGGTAGCATCGCCTACCATTGTAATTTCGCCTTCATCAAATCCAATTAATGAATTTTGAATCACTTTGCCATTGCCCAAGTGAGCAATACCTCCTTTTAATAGGATTGCACCTGATTGAGGTTTGGCTGGCTGAGGCAACTGTGCAAAGCTTGAAGACATAGTAATGAGAAAAATTACTAAAAAGCTAAGCAATTTACGGATTCCTGCTGTGCCTTCGCTAAAGCTATGGCGAAGCAAGGCCTTCGCCCGCCTAACACGGAACGGGCAGGCAGGAATGACGGTATTTTTATTTTTAAATCTTAAATATCTCATTTTTTTATTGATTTAAAGTGTTTAGGTCAACAGTAAGGTCATCACAATGGAACGATTTTCTAATCATTCCTTTTGGTTTTTGCATTTTAGCACCTGCTTTTTTAGCAGCTTTCATTTTTTGAATGAGTCGAGCTCGTTCTTGTTCAATCCATTGATCCATCTCCGCATCTTTTTGGCTATCAAAAAAGATAGCGCCATCAATAATCGTAGTTTCTACTTTAGTATAAACCGACAGCGGATTGCCAGACCAAACTACCACATCAGCATCTTTACCTACTTTTAGGCTGCCCATTCTATCATCCAAATGAAGCAGTTTGGCAGGGTTCAAGGTTACCATTTTCCACGCATCTTCTTGGCTCATTCCACCGTACTTAACGGTTTTAGCCGCTTCTTGATTCAGCCTTCTGCCCATTTCAGCATCATCTGAATTAATGGCCACAACTACCCCTGCATTGTGCATAATGGCTGCATTATACGGGATGGCATAACGCACTTCCCATTTATAGGCCCACCAATCAGAAAAAGTAGAAGCACCCACACCATGGGCTTTCATTTTATCGGCTACCTTATAGCCTTCTAAAATATGGGTAAAGGTGTTTACGGTAAAATTAAATTGATCAGCTACCTTCATCAACATATTAATTTCGGACTGCACATAGGAGTGGCACGAAATAAACCGTTCTTTATTAATGATTTCAACCATAGCTTCCATAGCTAAATCTTTGCGTGGAGCCAATGCTACAACTTTAGCTTTTTTAGAGAGGCTTTTATAAGCCTTCCACTTTTTCTCATATTCAACCGCACTCGAAAAAGCATCCATATACACTTGCTCTACGCCCATTCTTGTTTGAGGAAAGCGGATTGAGTTAGGGTTACTACTTCTTTTTACATTTTCGCCTAAAGCAAATTTAATGTAGCCATCTGCTCCTTTAATTTTCATACCTTCTGGGTTTGCACCCCAACGCAGTTTAATTAAAGCCGACTGGCCGCCAATAGGGTTGGCCGAACCGTGCAATATTTGAATAGCTGTAGTGCCTCCTGCCAAGGCATTATAAATATTATAATCGGTTGGGTCAAGCACATCTCCAATGCGTACCATCCCCGAATTGGTAGCCACATCGTTAATAGAAGTTGCTCCAATATGTGAGTGTTCATCAATAATACCAGAGGTAACGTGCTTGCCTGTGGCATCAATTACCTTAGCATCCGAAGCCGAAATATTTTTACCAATTTTAGAAATTTTGCCATTAACTAAGAGGATATCAGTTTGCTCCATAATTCCTTCAGCCTCATTAGTCCAAAGAGTTGCATTTTGTAGTAAAATGGTTTCTGCGGTTGGCATTATGGCATTTCCGTGCCCCACAAATGGGTAAATATTAGTGCCAAGTGCAGGCTTTTCCTCTTCTTTTTTATCCTTCTCTTTTTCTTCTTTCTCTTCCACATCACCGGTTCGTGTAGCAGCCCAAACTACCCAACTTCCATCTATTAACTGTCCTTTGCCTTCCCACCCTTTATCGGTTGTCCATCCCGAAAGACGAACAAGGCCTTCTTCCCCTTGGGGTGAATAATTGAATTCGATTAAATCTTTACCAAACTTAGATGTTAGCTTGATGTTGGTGGTATCATTAATAACCAACTTAGCCGATTGATCTCCTGCCTTGCCTGACACTTCCATCTTAAGTTCTGTTGATCCAACGGATAGGTTATATTTACCTGCAAAATCTAACTTTTCGAGCGGCTTAAACTCATAGCGGGTACCTTGCACCCAGTTTTCGAGTATGCTCGATTTCTTCTCAAAAATAGGTTCTGAGGTAATAATAAAATTGGCAATTTTTCCTTTCTGTAATCCACCTAGATTGGTGGCACGCAACATAGCGGCAGGCGTATAAGTCATAGCTTTTAAAGCATCTTGTTCACTCAATCCATTTTCAATGGCTTTACGCACATTGGGCAAATAGTCTTTGGCTGATTTTAATCCCTTGGCAGTAAACGCAAAGTTTACCCCATTTGCAGCTAATACAGCAGGGTTGGTCGGAGCCAATTCCCAATGTTTCATCTTGGCCAACGATACTTCTTTGGCATCAAATGGGTCGTCCACATCGTAAGCAGCCGGATAATTTATTGGAATTATAAATTGAGCACCTGTTGCTTTAATTTCATTAATGCGTTGGTATTCATCTCCGCCTCCTTTAATGATATATTGTACCCCAAACTCATCGCCTAGTTTATCTGCGCGTAAGGCTTCCATCCAACCTTTGGTATCAAAAATTTGCGGGAGGGGTTGCGATAATACCCAATGTTCCAAGCTAATATCTTTAAACGGACGAGGGTTTTGTGCTTTATACCATTGGGCATCTAAATAGGTTTGGCGCAAAACAGCTATAAAACCCATTGTAGAAATAGGGTATGATTGTTTTGAACTGCCCTTTGTAAACGAATAATTAGCGGAAGCATGCTCGTTTAATAAAACTTCGTTGGATCTATCTGTATTAAGTGTAACCAAAGCACCTGTGCCTCTGGCCAACCCATCGGCTCTAAAGGTAAGTACAGCCCCAAACCCTTGTGCTCGAAGCAATTTAGCTGCTTTTGCCTCTACACTAAAATTATTGGCAGCACTGTATTCGGCTTTAATGGCTTGATTGCTATTAAATGCCCCTTTTGTTTTTGTTTGAATTTGTTCTGCGCTTGACCAAGGGTTTCCCCCTCCTTTTTGCTTTTCATTAGGGATGCCATAATTTGTATAAGGATCGATAATAGAAGGATAGATATAATTGCCTTTTAAGTCGATTACAACATAACCTTTAGGAATGGCTATTCCAGCACCTACTTGTACCACCGTTCCTTCTTTGATAAGAAGGGTTGCATTTGCTATGGTGGTTTTATAATCAACCACCACGGTTCCATTGGTTAGTGCATAAGCCTCCACCCGTTCATCCCGCACATCGTTGCGAGGGAAAGTTTCTTGCGCTGCACTGGTAAAAATAATTGCCCACGAAAGGCAACCAGCTATTAAAAGTTGCTTCATTGATGAATAAAATTTAGTTAAAGTGGAAAGTTAACATAATACTTTCCTAATCATAGGTGGGTGTTACAACAATTATATAAGCGGTTTTTAGAATCATTATCCATCACCTTTATCAACATTCAGGTATTTTTATAAATAACCTGCAATGCAAAGAATTCGTCAATAAATTGATAGAAGAAGGCTTACTTTTTGGGTGAAAAGAGTATATTTAAACATAACAACTTTTTTATCAATGAAAACTTTTTTTTTATCAATTGCAATTCTCTTTGCCCAAACCATTTACGCACAAAGCCCACTGTTAATTCCAAGTACCATAAGTGGTGCTAATATCGAACTTAATTTGCAAAATGGAACGCATCAATTTTACGGAGGGCAAATTACAAATACAATGGGTGCCAATGGAGGCATTCTAGGGCCAACCATTTTACTAAATAAAGGTGATTTTGTAAATTTTACCGTAAATAACCAAATAGGCGAAACCACCACTATTCATTGGCATGGGCTGCATGTATCTGCCGATAATGACGGTGGCCCACATACGACCATCGCATCTGGAGCTGCGTGGAATCCTGCTTTTACCGTATTGGATAAAGCAGCCACTTATTGGTACCACCCTCATCTGCATTATAAAACCAACGAACATGTATCTAAAGGTATTGCAGGATTTATTATTGTTACTGATAATGAAGAGGCTGCATTGGATATTCCCAGAACCTATGGGGTTGATGATTTTCCGATGGTGCTGCAAACCAAAGATTTTGACGCCAATAATCAAATTATAGTACCCTCGAATGCCGATGATGTAGCAATGGTAAACGCCACCATCGACCCGTACTTAGATGCTCCTGCGCAAGTAATTAGAATTAGATTGTTAAATGGGTCTTCGCAACGGGTGTTTAATGTAGGACTAAGTGACGATCAGCCATTTTATCAAATAGCTTCGGATGGAGGGCTTTTAGCCGAGCCAAACCAAACCACCAGGTTGCTGTTAACACCAGGCGAACGTGCAGAAATATTAATTGATTTTACAGGAAAAAACGGGCAAACTATCTATTTAAAAAGTTATGCCTCCGAACTACCCAATGGAATATACGGAGCAACAAACCCCGGCAATAATGCGAGTATGGTACTCGATGGGTATAATCCAAACCCATTAAATGGTGCGGATTTTAATATGCTCCAATTTAATATTATAGCCCAAACTGCCAGCCCTGTTACAATAATACCCACTAATTTGGTAGATGTAACCCCTCTGTTAGAAAGCACCGCAAACACTACAAGAACATTAACTTTCTCTCCGGTTTCTATGGGGATGGATCAACTTAACGGAGAGTTTTTAATTAACGATGTATCGTTTGATATGGGTGTTATTAATTACACAATTCCATTTGATAATACTGAAATTTGGGAACTTACAAACCAATCAGCAATTGCTCATCCATTCCACATCCACGATGTGCAGTTTTATGTGCTTACTCGCAATGGGGCAGCTCCTCCGATAAGCGAACGCGGGCGTAAAGATGTGATACTTGTTAAACCACAAGAAACCGTAAGGTTTATTACCAAATTTGAAACGTTTGCAGATGCTACAGTACCTTACATGTACCATTGCCACATGCTAACGCACGAAGACGGTGGTATGATGGGACAATTTGCAGTAAATACCCCTTTAGCGGTTGCAGATAATAGGTTAGCTCTTAAAGCAAACCTATATCCCAACCCTACTACTGGTTCCATTACGCTAAACTTAGAGGCAAAAATTGAGGCAAACCATATCAAAATTTATGACCAAACAGGAAAGGAACTGACTAATTATGGGTTGGAATTGCAAGGTGAAAAAATTCAAATTTATGGATTACCCAAAGGGCTTTTTGTACTACAAGTTAACACCGAAGCTATGTCTATCTCTAAAAAGATAATTGTGCAATAAGCCTTTGTGGGTTTAATCTTAGCTTTGTTACATGCCATTAGAAATAGAACGCAAATTTGTAGTTACTACTAACGAATGGAGAACATTAGTTAGCAGAAGTTATACCATTAAACAAGGATATTTAAACTTAGCTCCTGAGCGAACTGTAAGAGTTAGAGTTAAGGAAGATGAAGCATTTATTACCATAAAAGGCAAATCAATTGGCATAACCAGAGCAGAATTTGAGTATGAAATACCTGTTAAAGAAGCCGAACAATTACTCGAGTTATGCGAAGGAGTCATCATCCTAAAAACAAGGCACGAAGTAGTATTTGAACATAAACT
>JALSJD010000226.1 GCA_026989535.1 Cyclobacteriaceae bacterium | reverse complement strand
TCTGCAACGAAATGAACCTAACCAAAACCATTTTTCCCGACTCAAATCTCGTGATTTTCTTTAAAATGGTCTCATCTTAAATCCCTTGAGGTCAGTTGTTCTGAATTTAATACCTTACTACCAAAATTGCAATTAGCAACTTTTTGTAGGCGCTCTAATGGTATTTTTCCATTCCACTTCCTCAGCCTTATACAAATCACATTAATACAACACATCCCCGGACATGTTCCAGGGTCTCCGTTTAATTATTAAAAGGGGGATGCCGCAACAGGTGCGGCAAAGTGGGAATTATTAGTTCACCCCCTCAGAAGTCACTCGCAGAGGACTCTGGGCGAAAGGTGTTTCCTCTTGGGTTGTTTTGAGCCTTGCTGCCTTACCCCAAACCCAGATTAATACCTTACTACCAAAATTGCAATTAGCAACTTTTTGTAGGCGCTCTAATGGTGTTTTTCCATTCCACTTCCTCCAACCTTATACAAATCACATTAATACAACACATCCCCGGACATGTTCCGGGGTCTCCGTTTATTATTAAAAGGGGGATGCCGCAACAGGTGCGGCAAAGTGGGAATTATTATTTCACCCCCTCAGAGGTCACTCGCAGAGGACTCTGGGCGAAAGGTAACTTCTTGGTGTTACTTTGAGTCTTGCTGCCTTACCCCGAACTCAGATTAATACCTTATTAATTGCAATTATTTTATAATTATTTTAAGATTTTCCATTTTGCCACATAACCATAGTGGTTAATGACTTTGTTTCTGACCTAAAATCCTAATTATTTTTATATGACTAGTTTGTGACTGTTTTAATATACTGAAAAACAGTTTGTTATATATTTTTACTTTTTATTGATGACTATTTTCTCAATACTAATGACTGTTTTACCATTGTTAAAACCAAAAAAGTTTAACCAATTTTAAAATCTAAAGCTTATGAGGAAAATGATTACAAGATTAATTCTTATGGGTGCTTATCTAATACCAATCCTATCCTTTGGGCAGGGTAGTTCGGTATCAGGTACAGTAACCGATGAAGAAGGAAGCCCGTTACCGGGAGTTAACGTTGTTATACAAGGAACAGACAACGGAACGGTTACCGATATAGACGGTAACTTTAAAGTAGATGCACCCAACGATGCCTCTTTAGTATTTTCGTTTATTGGGTACGAAACCCAAACCATTGCAGTAGGCAACCAAACTACAATAAATGTATCAATGGTTTCGGATATACAAAGCCTAAGTGAGGTGGTGGTTACTGCCTTTGGAGTTAAGCAGGAAAAGAAAGCGTTGGGTTATGCAGTAGAGCAGCTAGAATCTGAGGAACTAATGGAATCGAAACAAGTGAATGTTATAAATGCGTTACAAGGTAGAGTTGCAGGAGTTAATATTAACAGTTCAAGTGGTCAACCAGGTGGAGGCTCTAACATTATTATTAGAGGTATAACTTCTCTAAACTCTGGTGCTGATAACCAACCACTAATTGTTGTGGATGGCATGGTTATCAGTAATGCCACAGATGTTGTTAATATATTACCTTCAACAGGCAGTAATGCTGCAAACTCAGCAGAGCAAGGATCATCTACCAACAGGTTAGCAGATATTAACCCAGACGACATAGAATCGATGAACATCCTAAAAGGGCCAGCTGCTTCTGCGTTATATGGCTCTCGTGCTGCCAATGGTGTTATTATTATAACTACAAAGTCAGGCAAGTCGGGCAAAACAGTTGTAAGCTTAAGTACTACCCAAGGATGGGATGAGCTAGGCATTCGCCCCGAAGTACAAACAAAATACAGAGAAGGCCGATTTGGCCGCCTTAGGTTCAGAAGTAATGGCAATCCCTTGAGATTCCAAACATTGGGACCAAAAGTGAGAGAGGGTATTCCCGTATATGATAATATTGGAAACTTTTTTGAGAGAGGCAGCAGGCAGGAATATAACCTAAGCGTTAGTGGGGGTAACGAAAAAGCTCGAATCTTTACTTCGGTTTCAAACCTAAATCAAAAAGGGATTACACCTTTTAGCAGTTGGAAAAGAACAACGGTACGTATAAAGGGGGATATTTCTATTTCAGATAAATTAACTTTTAGTGCTGCAGCAAATTATACGCGATCTGGAGGTAATAAAGCTATCTCAGGCGATAAGTCTATTATGAGTTCATTAAGTTATATGACTCCTACATTCGACATGAGAGACTACATAAACCCAGATGGTTCTATGAAGGATTACTCTGATGGAATTATTGACAACCCACGCTATTTAGCTGAGTTTGTTGAATATACTGATTTAGTAAACAGAGTGTCCGGTCAAATTGGTTTAAACTACCAAATTACTGATTGGCTAACTGCTGATTATAGGTTAGGTACTGATTATTATAATGATAGCAGAAACAGGTTTGTACCTCCGGGTATAGATTTATCCTCGCGAACTGGAGGGTTTATTGTAGATGCTAATGTTAGCAGAACGGAAATAAACTCAAACTTTTTATTAACAGCTACTAAAAGCATTAACGAAAATTTTAATGCGAGTTTAACATTAGGAAATCAAATAATTGATATAAGTAGTGCTTCTACAACAAGGCGAGGTGAACTATTTACGGCTCCTGATTTTAATGATATTGATAATACCGCAAACCTATTTGGCTCAGACCATAAGAGCCAATACAGGCAAGTTGGTTTTTTTATGGATGCAAAATTAGATTACAAAGGAATTGTATATTTAAATTTCACTGGTAGAAACGATATTTCGTCTTCATTACCTAAGAATAACAGAAGCTATTTTTATCCTGGGGTAAATTTAGGGCTTATATTTTCTGAATATATCCCAGAAAACTCAATATTGAGCTATGGTAAGTTCAGAGCTTCATGGGCGCAGGTAGGTAAGGATGCAGCACCTCATAGTATCGGTTTTACGTATGAAGGTGCAAGTGCTTTTCCTTTCGGTGGCAGTGAAGAAGAAAAGGTAAATGGATTTAGAAAAAGTACAATTGCTGGTGACATAAATCTTAGACCAGAATTAACTACTTCTATTGAGTTTGGTACAGATTTAAGGTTCTTTAATAATAAAATAGGGCTTGATTTAACCTATTACAAAGCAACCAGTACGGATATGATTTTGAATGTTCCTCTATCTAATGTAACAGGGTTATCACATTATACGACCAATGCAGGAGAAATTGAAAACTCAGGTTTTGAAATAATGCTAAATGCTACTCCGGTAGAGGTGGGTGATTTTACTTGGAATATTGACCTTAACTGGTCGAAGAATGTTGGCAAAGTTATTTCGGTACGAGAGGGCATAGATGAGATTCCTTTATACACCAATACTTCTGGCATTGCCTATAAATTAGTGCCTGGTGATGACATTGGTACGCTATATGGCTATGTATATGATAGAACGACAGATGGAAGATTGATACTTGATGCCAATGGCTACCCTGACAGGGCAAGAGACGATAAAGGAGCTTTTGTGATAGAAAAGGTGGGAAATGCCCTCCCTGATTTTATTTCAGGAATGAACAATCGCTTTTCTTATAAAGGAATAACCCTTTCTGCATTAATCGAATGGCGTAGTGGTGGCAATGCCCTGGATATGGGTATTAGAAACGGCATTAGAAATGGAGTACTCAAAGATTCGGACAGACGCTATGAAAAAGTAATATTCGATGGCGTAAAAGCAGACGGAGTTGATGGAGAAGGCAATCCAATTTATGTTGAAAATGACATTGAAGTGGACATTCAGGATGGTAATGGCTTTTATAGATCGAGTGGAAGGTATAATCGAATTGCTGAAAATATTTTAGAAGAAACCTCTTGGTTGCGTTTACGAACAGTTGCCTTGTCATATAATTTTCCAATAGATTTAATTTCAAGAATCAAGATGACAGGGGCAAGCATCACATTTACAGCTAATAATTTATTTGTAAACACACCATTTAAAGGATACGATCCTGAATCAAACTATTTTGGATCGGGTAGTAATATTATGGGCTTTACCGGAATGACAGTTCCTGGAACCAAAAGTTTCTTATTTACTTTAAACGTAAAATTCTAAAAAAATGAAAAACATATATACAAAACTACTTTTCTTGGGATTTATCTTTCTTGGGTTAACTTCATGTGAAAATTATCTAGGCGATGATTTTAATGATAACCCTAATAAAGTAACTGAGGTTTCTTTGCAAGCAATGCTCCCAGTTGCAATTGAATCTACAAGTGATTTACACTATAGAATTGCTTTTACTACCAGCCAGGTTACCCAACATATGTATGGCGGAGGAGCATCTGATCATGATGTTTTTACCTTGGCATCTTCATGGTCTGAAGCATATTTGATTTCAATGAATAATTCAAGCCAATTAATTATACAAGCGCAAGAAGAAAACCTGCCGCATTATGAAGGTATGGCACAAGTGCTAATGGCACTTAATCTTGGGCTAGTTACTGATAATTGGGAGAATGCACCTTTTAATGAGGCGTTTAACGATTTCGACATTCCAAAACCAGCATACGATTCGCAAGAAAGCATTTATGCTTCAATTACTTCTTTATTAAATGACGGAATAGCAAACCTTTCAACCCCGGATGTAGAATTCTTAGAGCCTGATTCGGATGATTTGATTTATGGGGGTGATATGGCTTCCTGGGTTAAGTTTGCTTATACCTTAAAGGTCAGATATGCCATTCATCTATCTAATAAAGGAGGCAGTGCAGCAAGTGATGCACTATCTGCATTAGGCAATGCTTTTACATCAAACGATGATGATTTTGAACTTGTTTATAATGATGTTAATAGAAATCCATGGCATACAACTCCTGTACTTGCTAATAATACAGGCAATATATCCATTTGGCCTGGGGCATATTTTATTGATAATTTAAATGGAGTGAACTTTCCGTTAGCTGGGTTAATCGAAGACCCCAGAGTTAGAGTAATTACAAATACTACTGCTGATAATATTCTTGAACCAATAACAGGTGGAACATTAGATGGTAATATAATTGGTAATGCTAATCTTGATGAGGGTACTTATTACACAACTGAAAGTGCTCCATTAAGTATGGTGAGCTATGCGGAACTTAAATTTATTGAGGCAGAAGCTGAAATGATGAGTGGGAATTCAAATAATGCTTATGATGCATATTTGGAAGGTATTGTTGCCAATATGGATAAAGTTGGAGTAGATACTACCAGCAGGAATGTATATCTAGCCGATGCCAATGTGGCTGTTGGATCTGGAGCCTTAACGATGGCGTTAATTATGAAAGAAAAGTATATTGCTTTATTTCTAAATCCGGAAGCTTGGGTGGATATGAGACGACATGCTTACAGCACAACAATCTATCCAAATCTAGCACCACCACCACCAGGTATTCAAAGCCCTGATGTGCCAATAGGTGGATTTCCACAGCGTGCATTATATCCTTTAGATGAATATAACAGGAATAATGATAACGCCACTGCTGCAACCAAAGACTTTGCAGCTAAAATGTGGAGAGACCAATAAGTTTACTTTTAAAGAAATTAATTATGAAACTATATACTAAATTAATACTTGCTTTTGGAGTTATGCTTATAACTACAGCATGTTATGAAAAGCCACCTGCTCCTGTTGATAAATTGATTAAAACAAGTTTGGGTTCAATACCATCTGCCTCGGACTTTACTTGGGTAGGTGACAACCCAACCGTAGGAGGTCAAGTTACATTTACCTTCAATTTTTGGTCAGATACTGATATTGAGGCAATTAATATGTATGAAATTGCTGGTAGTGATACCTCTTTGGTCCAAACAAATACTTATGCAGAATCGGGTTATTCGCAGTTTTATAGCACAGATACCATTGCATACTCATTTAATATCCCCAATATACTAATAAGTGGTGATGACTTAGACTATATGGGAGAAGTTGTAAATACTAATGGTAACACAGCTACACGCTCTATTGATTTTGATGTTCAGTAGTGCATATACATTTACTGTTACCACGCTGTAAAAAGTGTGGTAGCAGTAAATTGTTTTTTTTAATTCTCTTACTTTATAGGGTATAGCACAAGTAATACTGCTAAAAATTTAAGAAGGTCTCTGTGAAAAATAAAGACGCTGATGTTATTATAATTGGTAGCGGCATTATAGGGTTGGCTAGTGCCTATTATTTATTAAAAGAAGGCAAATCGGTTATTGTGTTAGAAAAAGGAAAACCTTCGGATGCCAGTTCTTATGCCAATTGCGGGTTAGTAGCCCCCAGCCATGCTATGCCATTAAACAGCCCCCACTTAATATTACAAGCCTTTAAATGGATGTTTAAAAAAGAGGCCCCTTTTTACATTAAACCTAAACAGAGTTTTACTTTTTGGTTATGGATGCTAGCATTTGTTTTAAATGCAAGAAGAAAAATTACCGAGCGCAATAAAATAGGAAAAAACAACTTGTTAATGAGTTCAAGAGCTCTGTTTAATAAACTTATCGAAGATAATAATGTAGAATGCAACTGGTTAAGCGAGGGAGTATTATTTGTTTTTTTATCTAAAACAGCTTTTGATAACCATGGGGTATTAAACAAAAAACTAACCCAATTTAACTCAGCTTTGCAAGCCACGCCTTATGTGGGCGAAAAGTTGCGAAAAAAAGAACCAGCCATTCATAAAAATGTGTATGGTGGCTGGCTATATCCTATAGATGCAGCCATTAAGCCCGATGAACTAATGCTTGAATTAACCAAAATTATTAAAGCCAAAGGGGCTAAAACTGTAAACGAGGCAGAAGTAACAGGGTTTAAAATAGAGAATAAAAGCATTGCAGGGTTAACAACAACAGCAGGCTATTATACGGCAACTAATTATGTGATGGCAACTGGTGCTTGGTCGTCTCAACTGGCAAAACAATTGCAAGTGGATATTCCTATTATACCCGGTAAAGGCTATAGTATTACCATGAAAAGCCCCTCTTTGACTCCTCAAATTCCCTGCCTACTGGTTGAAAAAAAGGTGGCAGTAACCCCTTTTAAAAATAGTTGCCGGCTGGGAGGTACTATGGAGTTTTCAGGGTTTGATGATAAAATTGATAAAACTAGAATTAACGCTATAAAAAATGCAGCTAAATTATACCTTAAAGAGTGCTGTTCGGAGAAAATTACAGAGGAATGGTTTGGCTACCGGCCTATGACCAACAACGATTTACCCATTATTGATTTTGTACCTGGCCATAAAAACCTATTGGTAGCAGCAGGGCATAATATGGTAGGCATTAGCATGGCAACTGGCACCGGTAAACTTGTTTCAGAATTGCTCACAGGTAAAAAACCACATATCGACCCATCGTTTTATCAACTTAAAAGCAACTTAAATTAACTAAAGTATGAAATTAAAGTTGCACACATTTGAATTAAAACTAAAGCACAAATTTAAAATTGCACACGATTCGCGCAATACGCAAAAAACACTTATTGTAGAGTTAAACAGTGGAAAACACGTGGGATTTGGAGAGGCTACAGCCAGCCGCTATTATAAAAACTCAATCGAATCTATGATAGAGTTATTAGAAAAAAACCAATCGCTAATCGAATCGTATAATGGCGAAAAGCCAGAGAAGTTTTGGGAAAAGACCAACCCTTTTTTAAGTAGCAATACCTTTGCCCAAAGTGCAGTAGATGTGGCAGTACATGATTTATACGGCAGGTGCAAAGAAAAGCCGTTATATAAAATTTGGGGATTAAAATCTAACGGCTTGCCCACCTCTAATTACACCATTGGTATAGATACCATCGATAATATGGTAAAAAAAATGAATGAGCTTCCGTGGCCAAAGTATAAAATTAAATTAGGTACACACGAAGACATAGCCATTATTAAAGAGCTAAGAAAATATACAGATGCCATTTTTAGGGTAGATGCCAATTGTGCTTGGGGTGTTGACGAAACCCTTAAAAATGCCAGGGAATTAAAAAAGTATAATGTTCAGTTTATAGAGCAACCTCTGCAAGCCGATGATTGGGAAGGTATGAGCATACTGTATAAAAATAGCGAGCTACCTTTAATTGCAGACGAAAGTTGCATTAAAGAAGATTCCGTACAAAAATGCAAAAACCATTTTCATGGCATTAATATTAAATTAATGAAATGTGGAGGGTTAACACCCGCTCGCAGAATGATAGACAATGCAAAAAAGCTTAACCTGAAAGTAATGGTGGGTTGTATGACAGAGTCTTCTGTAGGCATATCTGCCATCGCACAATTATTGCCTCAGCTAGATTATGCAGATATGGATGGCTCTATGCTATTAGAAAATGATATTGGCAAAGGCCCTTCTTTGCAAAATGGTAAAGTAGTTATGCCCAAAGGCAATGGTACAGGTGTTATTTTTTATGGATAAAGCTATATGATGCAAACACCTTTTTATTTTTACGACCTCGAAATTTTAAACAAAACGCTTTCGAGCATAGCTAAAAACAGTGCAGATTATCCGTTTAAAGTACATTATGCTTTAAAGGCAAATGCCGAAGAAAAACTGCTGAAAATTATAAGCAGTTTTGGTTTGGGTGCCGATTGTGTAAGTGGCAATGAGCTAAAACAAGCCTTTATAACAGGGTTTAACCCCAAAGAAACTGTTTTAGCAGGTGTGGGCAAAACAGATGACGAAATTGAACTGGCTATTAAAAATAATATCCATAGCATAAACTGCGAGTCTATCGAAGAAATTAAAGTTATTGCAGCTATAGCAGCCGGAAGAGCCATAAATATTGCGTTGCGCATTAATCCTAATATTAATGCAAATACATTGCCCGATATTACAACGGGTACATCAAAAGATAAATTTGGCATTCCAACTACTCATATTTGGCAGGCTTTGGAAGAACTTGATAAGTTTAAAAATTTAAAATTTATAGGGCTTCACTTTCATTTAGGCTCTCAAATAACAGATTTAGAACCCTTTAAAAACCTTTCGTTTGAAGTAAATCAACTCCAGTCTTTTTTAATTTCGAGAGGCATACAACTGCCCCATTTAAATTTAGGTGGCGGGTTGGGGATTAATTACGATAGCCCAAAACTAAACCCAATACCCGATTTTGCCTCCTATTTTAATGTTTTCAAAAAAAACCTACATATTCAGGAAAACCAAACAGTGCATTTTGAATTAGGTAGGTCTGTTATAGGTCAGTCGGGGTGCTTAATTTCTAAAGTGCTTTACGTAAAGCAAGGAGCCGATACAAAGTTTGTAATTATAGATGCTGGCATGACCGACCTGATAAGACCAGCTTTATACAATTCGTATCATTTTATAGAAAATATCTCGTCTGCCGATGGTAATGAAGCGTATCAGGTGGTTGGTCCAATTTGCGAAAGCACTGATTCTTTTGGCACCGCCAGTTTGCCCATAACAAGCCGGGGAGATTATATTAAAATACACTCTACAGGTGCTTATGGGCAGGTATTAAGCTCAAATTACAATTTACGAAACAGCCCACGAGCAATTTATTCCGATCAGTTTCAGCTT
>JALSJD010000225.1 GCA_026989535.1 Cyclobacteriaceae bacterium | reverse complement strand
CCCATTAAAATATCGAGCCTATCTCCGGGGGTGATGGCTACGCTTCCATCTTTCATCATTTTAAGGTAGTTATTTAGCTGCATAGCTACCGATTGAAACGAAGTGGCTAAATTATCTAATTTATCTTCTCCAAAAAGAACGTGAGCACCTAACTGATCGGCAACCTCTTGCAGTGTTGGGCTGCTGAGTATAGGGTCTGCAGGTATTACCGAATGAAACCCAGAAATGGTTGGTAATTGGGTTTTCATCTCTTGGAGTAATTCCTTTTTACGGTCTTCCATTACTCGATTAATAATTACACCCAAAATTTTGGTATCCTGATGATGAAATGTTTCAATAGCCATGGTTAAAGGATTGAGTATTTCATCTAATGCCCGGCCTAACCCCTGCCCAATTATTAACACAGGCAATCCTAAGTTTTTGGCTACCAATGCATTAATATCAAATTCAAAGTAGGAACCTTCGCCCACGTAATCAGAACCTTCTACAATTACAAAATCATTTTTTTCTTCTAATGCCTTATATTTTAACAGAATTGTTTCTACAAATTCATCAATATTCCCCTTGCCAATTAATATTTGAGCATCCTTACGATAATACACAAACGATTCTTTGTACGACTGTGATAAATTATAGCGAGAACATATCAATTCAATGTTCTTATCCTTACTTTCTGCCACTTGGTCGCGAATAATAGGCTTAAAAAAAGCTACCTTGGGTGTTTTACGCAAAATAGTTTCGAATACACCTAATGTAATGAGTGATTTACCAGAATAAGGCTCCGCAGATGATATAAAAATAGATTTAATCATTAGTATAATGTTTGGTGCAAAAATACTTGAAGAAGTTGGGAGTTGGAAGTTGTTAGTTTAATTCGTAAATTTATTATAGGGAATCTCTATTACATAAGCATGAAAATAGCAGTTATTATAGTAGCATTAATGCTTGGGTCGATAAATATTTATGCGCAAAGCCCTACATTATTAGGCACACACGGGTCTAATTCTCCTCAAATACTGCAAAATTTAGGGGTACAAATTGCCCGGTATGGTTTTACCGATTATGACATAAAGAAAAGCAGAATGAATGGAGGCACAAATGCTTTTGACAAAGCTCGTATATTAGATGCCCTCAATATTGAACAAGTTGTGCATTTAACATGGCCAGATACTACTTCGGTTAATGAATATGAGAGAATCCCTCGCGGGGCAGACAGCATTGAAGTGTTTCAGTACCTCGATACATTGATAGATGAAATTGGCACTTATATTGAGTATAGGGCACCTCTATTAATTGATTTCTTTCAAAAAACAAAAAGAAATAATGAGTTGCAAGGCATATTTTTTTTGAATAGCTAAAGCTATTGAAAAAAAATATAACGAAGTCAAATCGTTGTTTATCTTTGTTCCCGAAGGGTTTTCATAGTGTTTCGTATGCTGCTCCTAATTTTCTCATAGTATCCCGATAGTATTTCAAAAATTATTATTGCCTACAAAACACTATGAAAATTTTGATGCGAATCAATTAATAGAGGTTCCTATATACAAATCTCTCAGGAACCATTTGGCGCATCTTCCTATAACCCAGATGAGCAAATTACAAACGTAATAAAATGGTGGAAAGCAGTAGCCTTATTTATCAGGAACAAACAAGCATTAAACCCTGATGGTTTAGGTCATATTAAGTTAATAACAGGAGGGATCACCGGATTTCCCGGAGCGCTCAACAACCCTGATTCTGAAATAGCCTCTCTTATTGACTCTGTAATTATGTTTGGCGAAAATTATTGTGATGCAATAGACCTTCATTTGCATGTAGTTGATATTACGATGGGAGAAAGCTTTATTAACTATATAAAGTCTAAAACTAAGCACCCATTATCATGTACAGAATGGAGTCAGGCAAAGGCAGTTACCGCAGAGGGTACAAACTGGATTAATGCCATTAATACAGCCTTTTATTCGCCCCACCCATTTGCCGATTTAACCAATAAAAAAATAATAAGAAAGGCCTACACAACTCAAATGGACAGTGCTGAATGGAATATGCTTATTGCAACTTCGCCTTATACGCCAAATTTTATTTATGATTTTTATGCCGTTATGGAACGTAATTGTTTTGAGCTTGTTTGCTACGCAGGTGTTTTTCAATTTGGCTCACCGGTATTTGATTGGAACCAATTAATTGCCTCTAAAACAGTAATACAGGATCTTTACCCTAACAACCCTTTTTATAACGATTTTATCTATTTATCTGGGTTGCTCCAAGATGGTGCTTATAATGCCAATTGCTCCATTACAGGTATTGATGATAGAAAGCTTAACTCCAAGCATTATTATTCGGTTTACCCAAACCCGTTTAACGATTTTGCAATAATTAAATTTGATAACCCAACCAACCAACTATACACTTTAAAACTTTTTAATAGCTTGGGTCAACTTGTGAGGGTAGTATCGGATATATCTTCAGAAAAAATAATTATAAAACGAAAAAACCTAAAAAGCGGAGTTTATTCCTTCCAATTACAATCGAGCAGTAAGGTATATGCTTTGGGTAAATTGGTAATTGAATAGTACAACCTGATTATGTGTGATAACATATCTCTACAGAATTACACATAATTTTTTATAAATTCGTAGTAAGCCCTTACGCCAAATTTCGAATGTCTTTTTACCGATTTGCGTATTTTTTCAAGTCTGTTGGTATATTCCTTAAGTGTAAGGTTATTTACTTTATCAATTCGTTCAAGCCCAATGGCAACACACTTGTTTATAATACCCTGGGTTTGCTTCATAGTTATAACCTGCTCATTTTTAGCATATCCAAACTCTTTTTTAATGGCAATTTTTGCACTCTCTAATGCAAACACACACTGCAAATCCGTTAGTGTTGGGTGTAGTTCGTATTGCTCACGTAACCCAGTTTCAATCTGGTGGCAAACATCTAAATGTTCATCTTCGCTTAAATTCATATTTACGCTTAATAGCTTTTTTTCTCAAATTCAAATATATCTGCCTTTTATAACAAAAAAGTATCTATTCAGCAAAAAAAACGTGGCCACAAAGGCTACAAGACTCTAAGAAGCACTAAATCAGTACTAAAAATGCAAACTATTTCGTAGAACTTTGAGCCTTGGTGTCTTAGTGGCTAAAAAGGACACTATATTGGCTGAATAGATACACAAAAAAAACAATTTGAATTATGATGAGAAACATATAAGTGCTACCTGCTTATATTTGCTATTCCAACTAAAACAATTCTTGTATGCGATTACTACTCATTTTTACGACCTTAATTATAGTTACCGCAAGTTGCGTAGTACCTAAAAAACAGTTTGATGAATTGCTGGCTGAAAAAGTTAAAATGGAAGCGGACATGCTTGATATGCAAACGGATATTGATAAATTAACAAGCAGAAAGGATAGTTTAGAAGTGGCTTTAGAAACAACCTCTGCCAATAAAGAAGCAACCGAAAAGGAATTAAAAAAAACCAGTACAGACTTAGCTAACCTGCAAGCAGAGCACGACAAACTGCAAACCTATTATAATAATGCGCTTAATAATAGTGGCAAAATGACGCGTGATATGAAAGAGCAGCACGAGCAATTGTTAGCCCTACAAGAAACACTGGATGGGGCTACTTATAATAATAAACAGCTCGAAGACAGCCTTATATTACGCGAAGCCAAAGTAGCAGAACTGGAACGTATTGTAAACGAATCGCAACATGCCATTAGAGAGTTAAAAGGAAACTTAAGTGCAGCCTTGCTTGATTTTGGCAAAAGCGACCTAACCATCGAGCAACGCAATGGCAAAATATACGTATCGCTATCCGAAAAACTCTTATTTAAATCGAGCAGCATACAGGTTGACCCCAAAGGTGTAAAGGCATTGCAACAATTGGCTGGTGTACTAGAAACCACCCCAGATATTCATATATTAATTGAAGGCCATACGGATAATGTACCCATCTCTGGTAAATCGAAATATATGCAAGATAATTGGGACTTAAGCGTGCTAAGAGCTACTTCTATAGTTAAGATTTTAGTGGCTGCAGGCGTTAAACCAAATGCACTAACCCCTGCCGGAAGAGGTCAAAATTTACCGGTAGCCAGTAACGATACCCCCGAGCATAAAGCATTAAACCGAAGAATAGAGATAATTATTACGCCTGATTTAGATAAGCTTTTTGCTATTTTAGAACAGAGCAATGAATGATTAAGTATCAATTTACACTGTTTAATTAGTACATCGAAAACTATGATTTTACATTTCCTTTTTCTTATTTCATATTTAAAATGAAAGGTTTATCAATAGGCATAGGAGGTGTAAGCAGGGCTGGAAAAACGAGTCTCTCTAATTATATAAAATCACTTTATCCTACTAAATCTATTTTATTGATAGAAATGGATGACTTTGTTAGGAACGAAGCAGATATTCCTAAAATAAGAAACCATACCGATTGGGAACACCCTATCTCTGTTGACTTTAAAAGATTAAAAAAAACTTTAGAAGAGGCTTTAAATACCTACGATATTGTAATTACCGAAGGTATTTTAATTTTTTACTCCGAAGACCTCAACCAACTTTTTGACAAGCGCATTTTTATTAATGTGCCTAAAACTGTATTTTACAAGCGTAGAAAAGAAGAAACCAGATGGGGAGCAGAGCCAGATTGGTATTTAGATTATGTTTGGAAAAGCTATCTAAAATATGGCAAATTAAATGACTCGGATAATAATACGCTCTACATTTATGGCACCGAAGACTGGTCGCCCATGCTTATTGATGAGCATTTATTTAAAATGGAGTTGGCTCCAAGTTATTAAATAAAAAAGGGAGTGCTAAATAATTAACACTCCCTCCTCCTCTTCTATTTTAACGTTTTAATCTATAAACTCATCATACGGTTTCACCTTTAACGCTTCCATTTGTACTGAAAAAGCTGATTTCTCTAACTTACCTACTTGTTTATTTTTAATTCTGCTAAACTCCTCTTTAGCCTCGTTAAAACGTTTGGTAATTACTTTTAAATTTGCCAATTGAGAATTAGAGGGCCTGTCATAATTGCTAACAATTACGCTGTATAAATTTGAGATTTTCTCTCTTAATTGATCCTCTGCACTACCTACATAATTATCGCCTGTGGTAATAACAAGCGTTTCTTTTAGGCTATTTAAATCATTGGTTAGCACTGTTGCTTTCTTTTTAGATTTAGGGTTGGCAGTAGCCACTTTAGTGGCATAGTCAATAGTTTCATCCAGTTCATACACCATATAGGCCAACTCCTGAGTCATATTATAAAGCTTCATCATGGTTTCTTGCTGCAATTTTCGATCCTCTGATGACAGCCCTGATTTAGGGTCGTATTGGACTTCAATATCTTTAGTATAGGTTTTTTTACCTTTGGTCATAACCACTTTATAAGTACCTGCAGGCACACGGGGCGAAGCAAACCCACCAAAACTAAATGTTTTACCCTTGGCCACCTTAGGCGCTTTCATATTATAATTCCACTTGGCAATATTTATTCCTTTTTGTTTAACAGCATCAATAGAAGTTACCTTATTGCCATTTGCATCCTGAATATCGATGTTCATTTTGCCAAAGGTGTGCCTCTTTTTAAGGTAATACACAATTTGAGCCGAACGGCTGGGATTTCTGCCTATAAACTGGCTTCCATTACTTCCACCTCCAAAACCGCTTTCTTCTTTCATTACATAAGGCTTTGAATCAAAGAAATAAACATCTTTACGAAGCACTTCTTGCGAAAGTGCACGTAATGGACTGATATTATCAATAATAATAACACCTCTGCCATGCGTACCTAGCACCAAGTCGCTTGTTTTGCGCTGCAGGGCAATGGAATGCACCGCAGTAGCAGGCATATTATTGGTAAATTTAGACCAATGGTCGCCACCATCAATGGTTGCGTATAAACCAAACTCGGTTCCTAAAAACAATAGGTTCTCACTCTCGTAATCTTCTTGAATACTACGCGCAAATCCATTTATATTATCTTTTACTAAAGACACCCATGTTTTTCCAAAATCGGTAGTTTTATACAAGTATGTGGCATTGTCGTTGGTGGTATGCCCCTCAAAAACGGCATAAGCAGAACCTTTCTTAAAATTACTAGCCGCAACTTGGTAGCACCACGTATTTTTTGGTAAATCAGGAATATTGGCAATTACATTTATCCAGTTAGCCCCCCCATCTTGCGTAACCTGTACATTGCCATCATCGGTACCTACCCAAATAATATTTTCGTCTAAAGGCGATTCTGAAATGGTAAAGATGGTACAGTGGTTTTCAGCACCCGAATTATCTTGTGATATTCCACCAGATTCTTCCTGATTTTGCTTGGCAGGGTCGTTGGTGGTTAAGTCAGGCGAAATAATTTTCCAATTACTGCCCATATCATCCGACTTATGCAAAAACTGGCTCGCTAGGTAAAACCTATCCGGACTAGTTGGACTTAGTGCCATGGCAGCATTCCAGTTAAATCGTAGTTTTGGCTGTCCTTCTTCTTGAAAAGGCTTTACATCACTTGTTTTGTTCTTTTCAACATCATACCTCCAAACACCTTGTGCGCCCTGCATTTCTGAGTAAATAATATTTTTTTCAGGATGCCGATATACTCTAAATCCATCACCATAGCCTACACTATTCCAATCTCTGGCCTCAATACCACCCGGGCTTGATGATGGCCCGTACCAAGAGCCATTATCCTGAAGCCCCCCATAAATATTATAGGGTTCGGCATTATCTACGCTTATATGATAAAATTGCGAAAGTGGTAAATCGTTTACCATTTCCATGGTGGTGCCTCGGTTCCAAGATCGGTACAACCCGCCATCGGTAGCCGCATATAAACGTTCAGAGTTATGTATATCGAACCAATAATCGTGAATATCGGCATGCATACGACCCATGCCTTTAAATGTTTTACCTCCATCTTGACTTATAGAACCAAACAAACCCCCTTTTAAAAGAATATCTGGGTTGCGAGGATCTACCACAATTCGTGAAAAGTAGAAAGGGCGTACTACTAAGCCAAAATCTTTATTAAGGTACTCCCACGACTTTCCTGCATCGGTCGATTTGTACAATCCTTTACCTTCTTTGGCTTCAACTGCCGCATAAAGAATAGTACTATTTGAAGGTGCTATGGCAATGGCAAACCGACCTAAATCGCCTTTAGGAAAACCATTATGTATTTTGTTCCAAGTTTTTCCACTATCGGTTGATTTGTAGAGTGCACTGTTTTCGCCCCCAGAATTAAACGACCAAGCGGTTCTTCTAAACTGCCAAAAGGCAGCATATAAAATAGTGGGGTCGTTAGGGTCTAAAATTAAATCGGAGCAGCCCACATCGGGTTTGCCTGCCAATAGTTTTTCCCATGTTTTTCCACCATCATTGGTTTTGTAAACACCTCTTTTATCGCTATCTCCCCATAGTGGACCCAACACACCCACATATACCTCATCGGTATTATTGGGGTTTATCTGAATACTACTGATTCTAAGATCGACACCATCAAATCCAACTTTTTGCCAATTGCTTCCGCCATCGGTAGTTTTATACAGCCCATCGCCTACGGAGGTGCTGTTACGAGTCCAAGTTTCACCGGTACCTGCCCAAATAACCATATCAGGGTTTTTGGGGTCGATGGCCAGTGCACCAATTGACTGCGTGTGCTTATCAAAAATTGAATTAAAAGAAGAACCTCCATCTACTGAACGCCAAATACCACCACCTGCAGCACCCACATAAAGTACTTTATCGTTGGTGGGATGCCCCACTAAATCTGTAATTCTACCGCTCATTAAGGCAGGGCCAATCTGGCGAGCAGTAATAGAGCCAAATAATTCTTTACCTGAAAGCACAATATCGTCTTGCGCCTGTGCATAAGTAAATGCACCAAGGGCTATGATTATAAATAATATCTTTTTCATAGAATTTAATCTAAATTTTTATTCTTCGGGAAAAACAAATTCTAACTTATCCACTTCCGGGTTTAGCGTAATTGATTCAATTTTAATGGTTTGCCCTGGTTGGTCTTTAAGGCCTTGCATCATAGAAAACGGAAAATAAAGCCCGTCAACTTCTTCATAATCACTAAATGTAGATTGAGAGACCATCCCTTTCATTTGTCCGGTTTTAATTTCAGACTGCATGACGATTGGCACGAAGTTTTCTTTATCAAAAAAGTAGAAAGAAACATCTTCTTCTTCTTTATCATCAACAATTGTTGGTTTTTTAGTAAGCTTAATTTTAAAGCACTCTACACCCTCTACTGTTTCGTCTCCTACAAGCTCAGCTTTATACCCTTTATCTTTGTAATCAAGAAATGGATCAGGAAAATCTCCAGACAATCGCTTAAGGTTTTCAGTAGCAATACTATCTTGCTTTTCGGCTTGCATAGTCATAAAATTATGCCCCCAAGCCACTTCGCCATCAAAGGCTAATTGGGTTAATTTTTTACCTTGCAACTCAAATTTAACAAGCTGCTTCCCTCCTTTTAGCTGAACCATTTCTAAGGGAATATCCATACCTTGTGCATTTACAGAAGCCTTCATACTTATTCCTTCTAAAGCTCTAAAGTTATCAGCACCGCCAATATTCTCGAAATAGGTATCAATAATTTTATCTACCGTTTGTGCATACGAAAAACTGCCCAAAGCTAACAGTACTACTAGTGTTGTGATTTTAAGTTTCATAAGTTTTATTAATTTGTTTTATTTAAACCGCATATTAATTGATTATAAATAGCCAAGCAATTTATAAGGCCATTTTTATATGAGTGGTTGTGTTTTATACCATAGATAAAGGCTATTTTTGAAATGGAATACTTACAAAAATAACCCGTATTGCTAACTCCTTTAAACTCGTGGCAGAACCCAAAAAAAAACATCATAAACTACCCGCTTTGCTCTTGCTTGGCTGGATGGCCATTATGCCACTCTCTTTTTCGAGTGGATTAAGCGCAGTTATAATTAGCGAAATCCCAATGATTGAAAATTTTGGCTGGACTCAATGGGTTGCCATTTATACTGTTTCTATTTTTACTATGGCGTTTGCGCTTACCCCAACAACCGTAATCGCTATAATTAGTGGGTATTTTTTAGGGTTTTCGGCAGTAGTTCCTGTGGTGGTTTCGTACAGTTTGGCTTCTATTGGCGGCTATTTATTATCGAAACCTTTAGGAGGTGATTTTCAAACCGTCATTCGCTCTTCTTATCCTAAAATAGATTTGTTTATCCATCGTATGTCCGATAAAAGCCCTGTTAGTTTTGTGATTTTTAGCAGGATTTCGCCTATTTTACCCTTTGCGGTTATGAATTTAGTATTGCCTTTTATTGGGGTAAATTTTAAGCCTTATTTTTGGGGTGGCATCCTTGGGATGCTCCCTAGAACCTTGCTCGCTATTACGGCAGGAAAATTGGCCAAAGATATTTATGCCGTGGTAGAAAATCCTTCGCAAGGGTTAGCGATGCAGATTGGGTTTGG
>JALSJD010000224.1 GCA_026989535.1 Cyclobacteriaceae bacterium | reverse complement strand
CAATTGGCATAACCAGAGCAGAATTTGAGTATGAAATACCTGTTAAAGAAGCCGAACAATTACTCGAGTTATGCGAAGGAGTCATCATCCTAAAAACAAGGCACGAAGTAGTATTTGAACATAAACTATGGGAAGTGGATGTATTTGAAGGAGAAAATACTGGGCTGATAATGGCAGAGATTGAATTAACAGCAGAGGAAGAAAATTTTAAAACCCCGGCTTGGGTTGGCAAAGAAGTATCGACCGATAGCCGATACTATAACTCAAATTTAGTCAAAAACCCGTTTGCTAATTGGTAGTGGCCTCGTTACCCTCTCACCAACTCCAAAACAGTAATCTCGGGCAAAATGCCTACTCTGCCTGGGTACCCTAAAAAGCCAAAACCGCGATTTACATACAGTTGTTGGTTGCCTTTTTGGTAGAGATCTGCCCATTGCTCGTATATATATTGAGAAGGTGACCACCTGAAATTGCCTATTTCTACCCCAAATTGAAACCCATGGGTGTGGCCGGCTAGCATTAAATCAATATCGGGGTGGTTGGGGCGCACCTGCATATCCCAATGGCTGGGGTCGTGCGAAAGCAATATTTTAACAGGTGCTTCTTCCGAACCTTTATATGCTTTGTCTAAATCACCATATTTGGCAAAACGACCTTTGCCCCAATTCTCCACTCCTAAAATGGCTAGCTGCTCTCCATCTACGGTAATAATTCTGTTTTCGTTGCGCAGCAAATCCCAGCCCATTTCTTTATGTACTTGCGCCAAATCATCTAAATTTTGTTGCTTGGCAGCAGAAGATTTCCACTGCTTATAATCGCCATAATCGTGGTTGCCAAGGGTTGAATATGCACCCAATGGAGCCGAAAGTTTGGCAAACATTTCTTTGTACTCCCCAACTTCCGAAGTTTCATTATTGACCAAATCGCCCGTAAACATAAAAATATCAGGCTTTTCTTTTAGCATTAAATCTATACCTCCTTGCACGGCTGTTTTATTATAAAAGCTACCCGAATGAATATCGGAAAGTTGGCCAATTTTAATGCCATCAAATGCCTTGGGTAAATTAGGAATTACCACTCTTTTTCTTCGTACACGGTAATCGTACGCACCCGATAAAATACCAAAACCTAATGTAGCTACGGGTAGTGCAATGGCAGCAATAGAAGCCTTAGCTAAAAACGCTGAACGAGGAATGAGGTTTCCAATTTTTTGTACCTCTGCTTTTTTTGTAATCTTTAATTTGACCCATTTAAAAAACCTTATTCCATCGTCTAATAATAAAAACACTATCGCAAATATTTTAGAGAGGTAATCAATCATAATTGCCAAGCCAACATATCGTTGCACGGCTTGGCTTACAAAATGAAGCCCAAAAAACTTCCACTGTGCAAGTATGGCTACGATGAGCATGGTAAAGACCCAATAGGTAACCCAGAGTGCCTTTTTATGCTTCCAGTTTTTGGTAAGCAGTTTTACCGCTTGGAATACATACCAATCGATTAGGAATAGGAGAAGTAATACAATGTATATCATAAATTATATTTTTATCGTCATTCCTGCCATCTGGCGGGCAGGAATCCGCCCTGTAGGGTGTTGTAGAAAACAACAAAAGCCTGAAATTTTTATACTTGCCATTCCAATTTGTTACGCTCCGATATTTACAGATTCCTGCCTGCGCAGGAATGACGGTGTGTTTTATTAGTTAATTAAATTCTTTGATGCTTGTAAATAAATCTATCATACTTGGGTTCGTTTGCATTATTACTCGTTCTTTCCAACTTCTTTTCCATTTCTTCATTTGTTTCTCTTTTTCAATAGCCGACTCTATATGGTCGAAAATTTCAAAATATACTAAGTCAGTACAATTATACTTTTTGCTAAAGCCCGAGTATTCTCCTGTTTTATGTTTATAAATTCTACTATAAAGCTCACTGGTTACACCAATGTAGTAAACGGTTCTGTTTTTGTTTGAAACAATATAAACATACCCTCCTTTTGCTACCATTCTATATTTTTATCGTCATTCCTGCGCAGGCAGGAATCCACCCTGTAGGGTGTTGTAGAAAACAATAAAAGTCTACATTTTATACTTGCCATTCTAAATTTTGCTTCTCGATATTTACAGATTCCTGCCTGCGCAGGAATGACGGTGTGTTTTTATTACGTCATTGCGAAGGAGGAACGACTGAAGCAATCTGTATGATACAGATTGCTTCGCTACACTCTACCATTGACAGATTAAAAAGGGGATGCCAGAACAGGTCCGGCAAAGTACATAAAAAGAACGTTTCCCCGCACTTGTTGCGGGGTCTCCTTTTTTAAGGACAGGACATATTTTCTGTCATCTTCCTACGCTGATCCGCCAACTGGTCGGATTCCACTCTCGCAATGACGGGTTCATTATTTTTGCACCAGCTAATTACCATTTGCAATTCGCTCTTTCTTTTTATCCGCAAACCAATACATTACCTTATCGAAGAAAAGGTACATTACAGGAACGATGATTAGGGTTAAAAAGGTTGCAAACGTTAACCCAAATATAATTGTCCACGACATAGGGCCCCAAAAAATCACATTATCACCTCCTACAAAAAAATCTATATCATACTCTTGAAAGAACTTTATAAAATCAAGATTTAGCCCTGTGGCTAATGGAATTAGGCCCAAAATAGTGGTAATGGCTGTTAAAAGCACTGGTCGTAACCTAGTTTTACCCGCCAAAATAATTGATTCAACAATTTCTGCCATCGACAAACGTACGTCTTCGTCTAATTCTTCTCTCCTTCGTGTTCGAGTAAGTTCGATATAATCGATTAATACGATGGCGTTGTTTACCACAATACCTGCCAATGAAATAATGCCAATCATCGTCATCATTATCACAAAATCCATTTGAAACGTAACCAAGCCCATAAATACGCCAATGGTACTAAAGAGTACCGAAGTCATTATAATAATGGGTGCTGTAATTTTATTAAACTGCCCTACAATAATTAAGAAAATAAAGAACAGAGCTATGAGCAATGCATTACTCAAAAATGCCATTTCTTCTGCCTGTTTTTCTTGCTCACCCCCAAATTTAAATTCATAGCCATTGGGCATATCAAAATCCTGCAAGGCAGCCTTAATTTCATCGTTTACCTTGGTAGGGTTGGCCGAACCCAGCACATTAGAGTATAAGGTAATTACTTTTTTAAGGTCTTTTCGTTTTACCGAGCCATAGGTATTACTCAACTTGGGTTTGGCTAATGACGAAATGGGCACTTGGTGCATTTTACCATCAATTTGGTTTCTAAACGTAATATTTTTATTCACCAACGCATTTATATCATACCTATATTTATCGCTAAGCCTTAGCTGAATTTCGTAATCATCCTCCCCTTTTTTATATTTAGAAACCTCTTTGCCAAAAATGGCAGTTCTAAGTTCGTTGGCGATGGTATAGGTCGAAATTCCAAACCTTCTGGCTTGGTCTCGGTCAATATCAATAATAAGCTCTGGCTTACCTGTTTGCAAATCAGATTTTAACTTTTCGATGCCTTCAATTTCTGATTCATTTAAAAATTGCTTCATCCGATCGGCAATACTAATGAGTACCTCATACTCATCGCCCGAGATTTCAATATCGATAGGTTTACCAGCCGGAGGGCCTGCCGCATCCTTATCTACGGTAATGCTTACCCCTGGGTAGCCTCTCATTGCATCCCTAATTTCTTCCATCACCTTGCTGGTTTCTACCCCTTTGCGGTATTTCATTTCTACAAAGTTGATGGTAATCCTTGCCTTATTAGGGCTGTCTCCTTCGCCAATAGCCGAGGGGTCGTTAGGGTCTGCGGTACCTTGCCCCACATTGGTTACAATAGACTCCACAGTATGAACATAAGGTTGTACCAGTTTTTCAATCTTTTCATTAATTTCCAGTGTAAACTCATTGGTGGTTTCAATATCGGTTCCAATCGGAAATTCGATAAAAACATTAACGTATTTGGGCTGGTTAACCGGAAAGAAAACTTTGTTTGGAGCAAAATTCTTTACAAGTGCGAATGAAATTACAAGAAGTAGAACCGTACTACCAAAATAAATGTAAATGTGATTTAGAGCTTTTCTAAGTGTTCTTTCATAAATTACTTCCAACCAAGGCAGAAACGAATCTTGAAACTTTCTTGCTATTGGTGTTAAAATGTATGAATTCACTAATAACAAAAGACCATATGCAATTATTAAATTTCCAAAAATAATAAAAGCAGTTTTTCCAATTGATACTATTTTTTCTGAATCTGGAATTTTAAAACTAACCCCGTTAGTTAAATGCCCAATCAAAAGGAGGATTGTTCCAATTAATGATAGTACAACAAAATTTCGAATAATCTTTTTATTATCTATTTGGCTACGGTCATCCACCTTCATAAATAATTTTATAAAGGCAGGGTTAATTACCAAGGCCACAAACAACGAAGACCCCAAGGTTATGATTAAGGTAATTGGAAGGTATTTCATAAATTCGCCCATTATACCCGGCCAAAATGCCAAGGGTAAAAAGGCTGCCAAGGTGGTTGCGGTAGATGAAATAATGGGCAATGCTACCTCGCCTACACCTAGCCGGGTGGCCTTAATGGGCGAATATCCTTTCTCCATTAAGCGGTACACATTTTCTACCACTACAATGCCATTATCTACCAGCATACCCAGTGCCATAATAAGGGCAAAAAGCACCATCATATTAATGGTTATGCCTAACGAACCCAATATAAGAAACGACATAAACATGGAGAGCGGGATGGCCATACCCACAAAAAGGGCATTGCGAGTGCCTAAAAAGAATAGTAGTACCAACACTACCAAGATTACCCCAAAAATGATACTGTTCTCTAAGTTAGAAACCATTTCACGGGTTTGTTTCGATTGGTCGTTGGTTACCACAACCTCCAAATTGGCAGGAAAAACATCTTTTCTGGCTTTATCTAGTAGTGCTCCAATTTTTTCGGTGGCAATTAATAGATTTTCGCCACTTCGTTTTACCACATCAATCATAACCACAGGCTTGGTGCCAAGGCGGGCATAATTGGCTTTTTCTTTATAATCAAAATCAACCGTAGCCACATCGCGCAAATACACAATATTGCCTTTTTCGTGCTTTACAATTATGTCTAAAAGTTCTTCAGGTTCTTTAAATTCACCATCTATCCGCACTGTTCTTCGTACCCCATCCGATTTATAACTACCCCCCGACATGGTAACGTTTTCAGAGGCTATGGCATTTTCTAAATCAGAAAAATTAAGCTGCATAGCCTCTAGCTTAAACGGATCTACGTTTACTTTTACCTCTTTATCATCCAATCCTCTAATTTCAGCCTTCGAAATTTCGCTAAATTTTTCAATCTCATCTTTTAAATATTCGGCATATTCTTTTAGTTGATCGAGTGTAAAATTGCCTGAGAGATTAATATTTAACACAGGAAACTCACTCATATCCATTTCAAAAATATTGGGGTCGCGATCAAGGTCTGAGGGCAACTCAGCTTTGGCTTTATCCACCGCATCTTTTACCTTGGTAAGTGCTACTTCTACCTCTGTAGCGGTGGTAAACTCAACTACAATAGTGGAGAAGTCCTGAATGGAAGTAGAGGTAATATTATCAACCGAAGAAATGGTATTAAGCTCTTTTTCAATAGGCCTTGTTATCAAGTTCTCCATATCCTCAGGCGAGTTACCGGGGTGCGTTGTGCCGATGTAAATTTTGGGTACTTTTACTTCAGGAAAATTTTCTTTAGGCAAAGAAATATAAGTACTAATGCCCATTAGCACAATTAGGAAGGTTAAAAACAGCACCGTGGTAGTATTATTTACCGCCCAAGTGGTTAGCTTAAAATCCTTATCTATTTTGATGTTATTGTCTTTCATAATAATGTTCTTCTAAATAAACCAAGGTCATTCTGAACGGAGTAAAAAATCTCATCAAACAATACTTAGATATTCTTTTAGAGATTGCTTCCCCAAAAAACGGGGCAGGCTGTGCCTCGCAATGACCGGGGTGTGCTTTATTCGGCTATTTTAACCTGACTGCCATTAGAGATATCATAGATACCCTTATCAATAATTACATCTCCGGCAGAAAGCCCTGATAGTATTTCGGTGTTAATGCCAGATGTTAAACCCAAGGTTACATCAGTTCTAATGGCTACATTTTTACCCTCGGCCTGTTTAAGTTGATACACAAAAACTCCTTTGCTATCGGTAAAAATAATGTTGGTAGGAATTACCAAAGCCTCCTTATTTTCATAATCGGAAATACTAATAACGGCCACCATATTTGGCTTAATTTTTTCATCTGATGGAATAATAATTTCGAGTTCAAATGTTCTGTTTTTGGGTTCAATTACCTGGCCAATGGCCGATATTTTTGCTTCTAACTCAACACCTGTTGATGGAAAATAAATAGCCACTTTCTGCCCTTGTTTAAATTTGCCAACATACGATTCTGATACGTCTGCTTTCATATACATATCCGCTAGGCTTACCAATCTTAAAATAGGCATACCTGGCTGCACATTTTGGCCAACACGGGCATCAATGCGATCAATAACTCCAGAAAATGGAGCTTTAATAACCGATTTTGCTAATTGCGATTTACTCGTTGCCAATTTACGCTCTAAAGATTTTTTTCTATTTTTAGCTTCTAAATACTGTACTTCGGTACCAATGTTTTTATCCCATAATTTCTTTTGTCGCTCATAAATGGTGGCAGCCAAATCGAGCGAAGTGCGTAACTCAGCAATATTATTGCGAAGCACTTCGGCATCTTGCACCACAAGTGTTTGCCCCATTTTTACCTTTTCACCTTCTTTTACAAGCACCTTGGTAACACGAGCAGATGTTTCGGGCGAAATGGTAATATTACCTCTGGCCTTAACGGTTCCTCGCACATCAATTTTATGCTCAAATACGCTTGAATTAAGCTCAAAAATGGTTACTAGCGAACGATTGTCGTTAATTTTAAGCACACCAGCCTCTTCTAACTCCAATTTAAGCGCATGTACTTTTGTTTTTTGCTCGTCTAGTTCAGTTTTAGCTTTTTCGTATTCTTCTTTTTTCTTGTCAAGGTCGGTTGCTTTCTCGCAAGCAACTGCGAACAAAACAATTAGTAAAATATATCCTATTTTTTGCATACTACAACGTGGGCTAATACCCGTTTTGGTTATTACCTAAATGTGCATTCTCATATATCTGCTGAATCGCTCATTTTAGGTATTATAATAATTTCCCTATCGATTTTTTGTAATCAACTTTAGCTATGAGTGCATTATACAAGGCCACAAAAAAGTTGGTTTGAGCCTCTTTATAATCGGCATCGGCATTGATAACCTCTAGATTAGAGCCAACACCTGCTTGGTATTTTTCTTTGGTTATTTCATATACCTCTTTCGATAATTCCATATTTTCTAGCTGTACGTTCATAATTTTTACACTGTTCTCGTATTCCGTTTGTTTCTGGTCTATTTCCAGGTTTATACTATTTTCAAGCAGGTCATAATTGTTATGAACAATCTCCAATTTTGCTTTTTTCTGTTGAATCACTCTATGTTTTCGTAACCCATCAAAAATTGGAACACTCATCCTCACGCCAGCCAAGCCAAAGTCGAACCATTCGTTGCCAATATTAAATAAGTTGGCACCGACTCCTGTACCAGCTATGGCACCAAGGGTCGCATATAAATCCACCTTGGGCAAATACTCCACTTTAGTTCTTTTTATATCGAGTAAAGCAAGCTGTTCTTGTGTTTGAAGTATTGAGTACTCCACCCTACTTTGGTATCCTGCATCTGTATAATCAACATCACTAAACATATCCAAATCTAGTTTATCCGTAAGCTCAAGTTCTTCGCTAATTTTTATGCCTAGTTGAAATTTTAAAAGCGACTCAGAAATGGAGAGCATCTTGTAAGAGTTTTCTTGGTTAACTCTCATATTATTAAACTGCACTTGCACCCGGTTTACATCAATTTTTTCAGCAAATCCACTTTTGTACATCTGCTGTGTTTCTTGAAGCAAGGTATCAAGTCGCCCAAAGTTTTTTTCGATAAGCTCCAAGGTTAGTCGGTTTACCAACACCGTATAATAAGCCTTACTTACGGCCTCCACCACATCTATTTTAGTTTTAATATGGTTTTTAGTTGATAACTCTTTGTATGTTTTTGCAGCTTCTAAACCCACAAAAAACACCCCATCAAAAACCATTTGGGTTGCACCAACAGAAGCATTACCAGAAAACCTAGTACCAAACTCTACGGCTACTTGCTCCCCAGGAGGTGCTCCAGGAATAAATTCTGAAGGTAAAAAACTAACAGGTAATGCAAAATTATTGGCCAAATCAAGGTTGGCATTTATTTGGGGTAATCCCGTAGCAATATTTTCTTTTACCACTCCTTCTGCCACTTCAATATCCAATTGGGTATTGAGAATGTTTTGATTATGGGTTAGTGCATAATCAATTGCCTCTTGTAACGACATTTGCCTTACATCCTGCGCTATTGCAAACAATACCAAAAAAGACAGGCTTAGTGTACTAATTATTTTTTTATACATACCTAATAACTAATTTTCTTGTTTATATTTTTCAAATAATTTAAACCCTTTGGTGGTAAGTAAACCATATACATAATGCTCAAACATTTGCATATGCACTTGGGTAAAATCAAATTCATCTTTAGGAAACGCATGTGGGTCAAACGACATATGTACCTGCTCTACCCTTAGCTTTGCCAGTATATTAGTATTAATTTCTGTTCTAAAAAAGCCTTCTTCTTTCCCTCTTTTTAGGTTATCCTTAATACTTTCATATACTGTTATATGCTCAAAATCTAAAAACAATTCCCAAGCCTCTGCATGAAACTTTTTTAAATCAAAAACCAGCGAAGGGTTTAGGGCTTCAATATGGGTTCGCAAACATTTAGACATTAAGTAAAGCTCTTCAATAGCATTATTTGCCTGATTTGTTACCGCCTCATATTCGCTTTCTCGCTCTGCAATTACCGATTTTGTTACCTTCTCAACCAGTTCGTTTTTATCTTTAAAGTGCTGGTAAAGTGTTTTTTTAGAAATACCTAAGTGCTTAGCAATGTCGTCCATAGAAACACTACGCACCCCGTAGGTCATAAACATTTCCCCAATTTCTTTTATCCTTTTTTCTTCCATACCAAAATTACTGCCGGGCGCAAAACTATAAAAACTTTTAACATAACAAAAGTTTCCTTGGTTTGTTAATACGATTAAGAATAAAAAAGGTTAAAAAAATGTTAAACTAATTGCTGTAACGACACCGTTTTATTTTTTTTCTCATTGCTGCACGTTCGTTATGTTTTTATTCATTTTTCATAAGTTATTCTGTAACACAAAACGGCAGATATAAAAGTAAGAGGAGTGAAAATAATTATTTCTAAGTAGTTATTAGAAAATTAACTAACTTTAACCATCAAATAAATGTTCTCCAAAGCAGGAGAAACAGTCAACCTTTTTCAGGACGGGACACCCGGATATTTA
>JALSJD010000223.1 GCA_026989535.1 Cyclobacteriaceae bacterium | reverse complement strand
GCTTTTGGTTTTAATCTTTGCTCATCATCCATTTAAAGATTACCTTATAATTTACTTTAGCTCCGTGCATTAAAATGCCAATTCTGTAAACTCTTCCTGCCATCCAAGTAGTGCCCATAAAGCCGCCAATCATAATTAGCATCGATAATATTAGTTGCCAGGTAGGCACATCAAAAGGTATTCGAACCATCATAATAATGGGTGCTGAAAAAGGAATCATTGATAACCAAAAAGCCAAATCTCCAGATGGGTCTTTTAATACAGGAGTTAACATCATCATGCTCACAATAATAGGTAACATTATAGGAAGCATAAACTGTTGAGTGTCGGCTTCACTATCAACAGCAGAACCTATCATCGCAAATAAAGCTGCATTAAATAAATAGCCTGTTAAAAAGAAATATAAAAAAGCGCCTAAGATTAATGGGATATTTATGTTATCAAGTACATCATCCAATTTGCTCATTGCTTCTAAAGCCTGTGCATTACTTCCAGCTACACTCATCCCGCTAGCTGCTTCGGTTACCACTTGAGTATCTACACCCATAAGCATAGGTCCAAGAGATAAAATGGCAAAAGTAAGGAGCATCCAAAGGGCAAATTGGGTTAAACCCACTAGAGCCACGCCTAAAATTTTACCCATCATTAATTGATAAGGCTTTACGGAAGAAACTAAGATTTCCACAATCTTGCTCGTTTTCTCTTGCATTACGGCACGCATAACTTGCGACCCATATATAATAATAAACATATAAATTAGCAGGCCACTTAACGTACCAATAGCCATGGCAACTTTAGAACTACCTGCAGTCGAATCCTCTCCTGACAAACTTTTAGACTTAATGCTTACCCTTGTTCTAATACTATCTAACGTTTGTTGATTAAGTCCCAAGTTATCCATTTTAGTCTCTTCCAAGGCATTCTCAACTGCATCATCAATATCATTTTCAAGTTCGAAACCAGGCGTTTGCATCGTGTATAGTTCAATTCCTTGAGGGTCATATAAGTTCAACTTAGGAATGTATAATAAAGCAAATCCCTCGCCTTCTTCTACATTGTTTTTAACCGAATCTACCTGTCCTTTTACTATTTCAAATTTGGCTACTCCTTTGGCTTCTATTTTATCCCCCACATAACCACTCTCATCAATCACTTTAATTAAAAACTCATCATCAGAATCTTTTACACTTAAATAAATACTAAGTGCATACAAGCCTCCAATTAAAATGGGCATTAAAAAAGTGACTAACAAAAAGCTTTTCTTTTTTACTCGCGAGATATATTCTCTCTTAAGAATTAATAATATCTTATCCATTATTTGCCTCCTTTACCGCTTGAATGAAAATATCGTTTATAGATGGAATGAGCTCATTAAAGCCAACCACTTTTGTTTGATTTATTAAATGTTTAAGTAATAAATTGGAGTCGGAGTCGTCTTTAATTCTAATTTTAGTTGCTAGTAAATCATCTTCAAGAGTGGTTGTTTCTAACATTTCATAATGACTATCCAAAGCACCCATAGCGCCCAAATGATTTACCAAATAAGTTTGAGAACGGTGGGCATTTTTTATATCCTTTTTTTTGCCGTCTAATATTTTATGCGATTCATCAATTAAAGCAATATGGTCGCATAGTTCTTCTACACTTTCCATACGGTGCGTTGAAAAGATAATGGTGCTACCTTTTTCTCTTAGTTCGAGAATTTCATCTTTAATGATGTTTGCATTTATGGGGTCAAATCCTGAAAATGGCTCATCTAAAATAATCAGCTTGGGGTCGTGAAGCACCGTGCCAATAAATTGCACTTTTTGCTGCATCCCTTTAGAGAGATCCTCTACTTTTTTATCTAGCCAATCAGGAATATCGAGCTTTTTAAACCAATGCCTGATTTTGGTGATGGCTTCCTTTTTTTTAAGGCCTTTAAGCTGGGCAAAATAGAGTAGGTGCTCGCCCACTTTCATTTTTTTATACAGTCCTCGTTCCTCAGGAAGGTAGCCTATTAGCCGAACATGCCCTTGATTTAAGGGTTCGCCATTTATTTCGATACTGCCTGCATCGGAGTTTATTATCTGATTAACAATTCGAATGAGTGTGGTTTTTCCTGCTCCATTAGGCCCTAAAAGGCCAAAAATGCTTTGCTTAGGGATTACCATACTTACATCAGAAAGTGCCTTGTGGTCGGCATAGCTCTTTGATATATTATTAATAGTAAGAATATTCAATGTAAGATATTTTGGTTAATAAGTAGCAAAATTATAACGAAATATGGCTAGAAGTAAACCGTTGATGTAAAATTTAAGTATGACCTTAAACAATGGCGACACCAAGTGCTTTTAGTCTCAGTAAAGCCTTACTAATTACGGTTAAGTTCTAAGTAAAATAGTAATTCAATAGTTAACAAGATGGAAACATATCCTTTTGTAGCTCCTCGAAGAGCATCATTCCTGCGCAGGCAGGAATCCCTTTCACAGTAGCAGTCCAAATTTACAGATTCCTGCCTGCGGAATGACGTAGTGTTTTTTGTGTTGCCATTCATTATCATATTTGCTGTCTTACTTAGAACTTAACCTAAATTACTTAAAATACTTTTTCCACCACCATTGAAAAACCAGTAACGCCCAAATTTTAGCCGGTGCGTCTCCCGGGCTTCTGGATTTTAGTTGGCTTTTTAATAACTCAATTTGAGAATTATTAAAAACACCCTGTTCTTCAATAAACGAAGGCTTTAAGAGGTCGTTCTCCAATAAGGCGTTTAACTCATTTTTTAGCCACCCTAAGAGCGGCACTTCAAATCCGTGTTTTTTTCTATAAAATAATCCCTCTGGCACATAGCTTTTAAATGTTTCTTTAACAATCCGTTTCCTATCCTTATTATTAATTTTGCTATCTACGGGCAGTTTAAAAGCAAAATTTACCACGCTATGATCTAAAAATGGCACTCTCACTTCCAAACTATTGGCCATCGACATAAGGTCAACTTTGGTAAGCATATCGCCAGGCAACACCAAATTTAAGTCAGCCAATAAGGTGTCGTTTATAGTTTCATTGGTGCCTATTTGTTGAAACGGATTGTGCGATATTGGATTGTCAATATGTTCAGATCGAATTAAGTTAGTGGCATAATGAGCATCTCCAATGGCAGCCCAAGCCCAATAACGCTCCTCAGGACTAAGTTTAGCGGCCTTGGCAAATCGATCTAACTGTCGAAAAGTATTGGTTACCAGATTGTTTCTAGATTTTGGCATCAAACTCCACAACTTGGATAATGCAGACACTAAATTCTCCTTAGCACCTGCATTTATCATTTTATAAATGGCCGCGTGTTTATTATAGCCTGCAAAAAGTTCATCAGCGCCATCGCCAGAGAGTGCCACTGTAACGTGTTTTTTGGTTTCCTTGCTTAATATATAAACAGCCAAGGCCGATGAATCTGCAAAAGGTTCATCTAAATAATCGAGCATATCAAAGAGGTGATTGAATAAATCATCGTTGGATAATTTAAACACTGTATGGTCAGACCCAATATGCTTTGCCACTTGGTTGGCATATTTAGTTTCATCAAAATAGGGTTCATCCTTATACCCAATGGAGAATGTTTTTAAATCCTCAACATGCTTGGCAGCGATGGCTGATATAACCGAGGAGTCAACTCCTCCACTTAAAAACGTACCCAATGGCACATCCGATACCAGCCTATCTACTACGGCATCTTCCAATATTTTTTTAAAGGATTTTTGGGATTCATCGAATGGCTGGTTGATTATAGAAGGTTGAACTTTATAATAGCATAGTTCTTCTGTCTTGCCATTTTTAATTGTTAAATAATGTGCGGGTAAAAGTTTACGTACCCCCTGCAACATAGAGGCTTCGCTTGGCAAATAGTTGAGTTGCAAATAATTATAAAGTGCATTATAATTTAACTTTTTCTCAATGCCATAGGCAAGTAATGCTTTTACTTCGGAGGCAAATAAAAGCTTATCTTCATCTTGATAAATATGAAGTGGTTTAATGCCAAAGCGATCTCGAGCAACGAGCATCTCTTTTTTTTGGGTATCATAAAAAGCAAATGCGAAAAACCCGTTTAATTTTGGTAAGCAATCTGCTCCCTCATTAATTAAGAGATAGAGCAACACTTCAGAATCAGAATTATTGGAGAAAGCAATCCCTTTCGATTTTAGCTGCTCCCTTAACTGCTTGTAATTATAAATTTCTCCATTAAAAATTAATTTATAACGACCCGAAGCATCGGTCATTGGTTGGTTAGCTTCGATGGAAGTATCTATAATAGACAACCTTCGGTGTCCTAAGCCCACCATTTCATCGTTGAATAACCCGTGGTTATCGGGTCCTCGTTTTTCCAAAGCCGAAGTAGCCTTTGATAGGTTAATCATATTAAACCTGCCTACCTGATTAAACGCAAAAATGCCGGTTATTCCACACATAGTTCAAATAACCGGCATTTTTAAAGATAAAGCAACTTCTGTTTAATGTGTTTGTTTTAGATTTTTTGGATAGGACTTGCCCGTTTCCACATTATACAGAGTTATAAAATCATCCCTTGTTTGATCGTCTCTCATAATGCCAGGTGTACGATACACTTCTATTTCAGTTTCACTGAACCAGTTAACCGTTCCGCCATCCACTTTATTCTCTAAAGCGATAGTGTTATCACTTAATTTAATAACCAAATAATTAATGTTGTTCCTAGGTTGTAAAGAGGAGCCTTTTGTTTCTTTTATGCACAACACGTAAGAATTGCTTTTGTTGGCAATGTAAAGCACACCCTCTCCTAATTTATTAACCACAACCTTTTTATAGGTTTCGGTTGAGTCGGGTGTACTTGCCGATAGTTTTGCCGAACCACAAGAAATAACCGTAACTCCTAGAACTATAAATATGAGTATCTTTAACACCATTTATTCAATTATTATTTTTCTAACAACTCTTTTGCCTTCAAATTGCATTTCCACAAAATAAATGCCTCGATTAAAATTAGAAACAGGTATTTCTTTGGTAAAGGCAATACGGTCTTTATACACTACACTACTATAAAACTGCTTGCCATACACATTATATATTTCTAAGTTTATATTGCCTTTAAAATCATTTGAAACATCAATGTATAGATTCCTAGATGCAGGGTTGGGATATACAGAAATTGACTTGGCAAAAGAATCGTCATTAATGGCTGTAATAATATTAGAACTTCCTGTATTTACAATACACCCTTCAATATCAACAGATACACTGTAATTTCCACTTTCTACAGCCAAATATGTTTGCTGGGTTGCCCCATCAATAGAATCATTATTTATATACCATTGAAAGGCATCTCCATCTGTTACTACAAGATTTAACTGTGCATCAGTACCCGATACCTTCTCGGTAGTATAACTCGGTGTATGCAGTGGTGCAATTGAAATAACATCAACCTTAGATTCAATTTGAGTGCCATTTTCTGGGCTTAGCACAGTTAATGTAACAGTACTTGTGCCAGAGCCCGAATAAGTTACCTCAAATGGTCCTATTCCTATGCCCGTAGCAGGAGTTGCATTGGCTCCAAAATCCCAATCCATAGAGCTAATACTGCCTGTTGAGGCATTGGTAAAGGTTACTATCTGCCCTTCGCAACCTGTGTTTCCTGCCATACTAAAATTAGGAACAGCCGATCCGCTTGGCCCTGTTAATGTAACATCATCTAATGCCATTCCTACATCTACTTCGGCATAATCGGTTTTAAAATAAAATCGAAAGGCTACTCTGTCGGTTCCGCCAAAATCAGATACATCCACTGATTTAGTGTCAAAATTTCCATTAGTACTGCCTGTAAATAATGGAATTGCAGGCCAGCCTTGCTCTGGGTTATCTTCTCCTATTTTATCGTACCAACCGTCTTCAACCACAGGGTTTAGCTGTTGCCAGTTTTTGCCAAAATCGAGCGAATATTCTAAAATAAAACCGTCCCACCCGTCTTCAAATTTATAATTTGCTTTAAAAGATAGTTCATAGTTTCCAAGTAAAGAAAAATCGAACATTGGGGTATATAAAAATGCTACTGAGCGATTTTCATATTCTTCTTCAGTAATACCGCTTACCCAGGCAAAATTACCAGAAGCTGTGCCACTTTTTCCTGAAATACTGGATTTGCCTCTTTCTAAAGGTGTTCCACTAATATTCTCAACTAAAAAATCGCTAAAATTAGACTCCATATCGCCCCCATCGGCCAAGGTGTAATTGGAGCCTCTAAATGCAACAACACTAATTACCGAGTCCTTTGTGTAGGAATGATTGCCACCAGCGTATGTTATAGCTAATGACACATCGTAGATTCCTCCGGACTGATAGACGTGTTTGGGGTTTTTCTTATTGGAAATGCCTCCATCTCCAAAATCCCAACTAAACGTTTCAGCTCCTTTTGATATATAATTAAACTGGATAGTGTCGCCTGGTAAATTAACCGAAGAGCTTGTAACAGAAAAGAAGGCTCTAGGCTCTGTTTTAGTTATTTCAAAGTCGTCAATCATTATACCATCAAAAACATAAACCCCTTCATCTCCATAAGCATTTGTAACCGAAGCAACTAAGGCAAAATAAATTTCACTTTCTCCGTTTCCAATTATCTCAGATAAGTTATAAGACACCTCTTGCGGAGCCTCTTCAGTATTATTTAAAACCCAGCCATTTCCGTTATCAAAAAGTAAATGTTCGTCAGATTTGTTCATCCAATTAATTCCTCTTCCATCATTTGCTTTTCCTAATCCTAACCAATCAACGCCTCCATTTATGCTGTACATCACATTTAATCCAGCAATGGCTGAATCTTTAGCCACGTCCATACTTAAATCGAACTTAATATTATAATCTGCAGTAGTGTCAGACAGGTCAAATTTTGGTGAGATTAAAGCAGTTGCAAAGTCTGCATTTGGCTTAAGTAAGTTTGCATCCAGATCAGTTTTCCAAACCTGTGTGCCGCTACTTGGTGTATTTAATTTATTGGTTGGTGCGCCTTGTTCCCAAATATTGATATTGCCTTTAAAAGGTAATTGAATAAATTCGCTTGCACTCTCAAAATCACCTCCGTCTGCCAACGAATAAGGTACTGTAACAGTAGCTAAATTCTGAATTATTGTTTTATGCCTGGCAGTTGCAACACTTGGAGAGGTATAATCACGACCCAATACATCTGAAACTCCAGATATATAATATTGCAAAATAGAGGTGGTTCCGGGATTAGGAATAGTAAATGAATATACTCCACCCCCATCATCATTCATGTTTTGATCTGTTTGAGTGGAAAAATCATCAAATGAATAATGAAGAACAGGCTGCTCTACCGCAAGTGTGGTATCGGAATAAACTTGAACCGAAACTAAAATATCATCAACCAAATTGTCAATTATCAAATCTGGCTGGTGTTTCATATAGGTCTGCACCCACCCCATCTCCGCAAAAAAGCTCATCATATTAGGCCCTGGGTCGTGCACAGACTCCCCACTACCTATTTGGGGGGTTAATAATGCATCAACTGTACCATTATACGTATTTTCATCCCAATGAGAAATGCTAGACCCTGCATTATAGCTGCCAGGTGCATATATTTTGGGAAGAGTGCCTCCATTAGAGGTAACAGCAAGTGGAGCATTTATAAATAAATCATTGCTTGTAAAAAAATCTCCCAGTTCAGTAGAATTGTTGGGTATATCATAAATATTAACTCCGTTTCCATCTTCGATGTAACGGTCGAATACGCCTGGGTTTCTTCTGCCTTTTCCATCCGCATCATCGTAACTGTTTAATGCAAAAAAGCCAAGACCATGACCAATTTCGTGTAAAACCACGGTTACAAAATCATGCGTACCACTAGAAGTATTCCCATCGATACCATAATACCAATTAAAACTATTGTTAAAAGAAGCATTAATGTCTGCCTCGTTAGGTTCGTTTAAGTCATGACCTGCCATTTTTTCAGCTAGTGCCACATTATACCAAGTAGAGTCGTTGGGGGCTCCATCAAAGCCTTTGTACAGCCCACTTGTGCCAGCAGACCCAAGCACCCCTGATCCAAGATCTTTAAAGGTGGCATCAATATTAATTGGCACGTTGGATTTTATTAGGGTTGACCAAATATCTACTGCAAACTGAAAAGCATCTTTGGCCTCTTGCTCACCGTCAAATCCATGATAGGTTACTACGATTTGAGCTGTTTGTGCAGTAGCATTTGCTTGAGTACTCCTCACATTTTTCATAAATTTAGCTGGTGGCGGAATATGAAAATCCGTATGGGTAAAATCTGCTGGACAAACTATTACAGGGGGGGTATAACTCTTTTGTGAAAATGAATGAGTCGCACCTATTAGAGTAATAAGTAATATTATAAGTAATATTCGCTTCATATTATATTAAATTTGAATTATGGAAATAAAAAATCTATTAAAACTAGTACTTTTTTGCGCAATTTTTGCAATTCAGTGCAAAAATACTCCACAAAAATCTAGTGTTGAACTTGAAGAGTCGTTGTTTTACTTAAAAACAACAGAGTGTATGGGTACTTGTCCTGTGTTTACTTTTACTGTGTATGTAAATGGAGGTTGCACTTACCAAGGCATCGCCAATGTTGATAACATTGGATCTTTTACCGGCAAGCTATCCTCTGAACAATTAAATAATCTAAAAACTCAATTGGTATCTTCAGATTTTTTTAATCTTGATATTAAAAATAATACCTTAATCAAAGATAAACCAAGCACCTATTTATACTATAATAATGGCAAACAAAATAAAACTATATTATACTATAATGCTCAAAATAAGGCTGTTGATAAAACAATTGAATTGGCAAACGCCCTTATTAGTAGTGTTGAATGGAGCAATGAATAACACTCACATAGAAACTAGTAGATCATTTCCTAATTACCATTACAAATTTATATGCCTTTTTCCTTGATACTGCGTTAAAATTATTAACCGTAGCTAAGGCTATGCTGAATAATTTTGTCTTGTCTCAAGAAAAAATTTTGCATAAATTATTGCAACGTTAATTAAGAAACGCTCTACTAGTTAATTGATTTAATTAACACCTCAGCTGGATGCATCGATTTTTCACCCGTGCCATCTTTTATCTGATGCCTGCAACTTGTACCTGGTGCAACTACAACTCCATTTTCAAGTGCTCTAACGGCAGGAAATAATACGAGTTCTCCAATATCCATCGAAACCTCATAATGCTCTTTTTCGTACCCAAAGGAGCCTGCCATACCACAACAACCCGATGGAATGAGTTCTACACGCGCTTCTGGAATTAAATCTAACACTTTTTTAAGCGGAGTTAATGACGACAATGCCTTTTGATGACAGTGCCCATGGTATTTTATGGTTTTGTTTAAAGGCTTAAACTGCTCTGATGTTACATTGCCTTTATCAATTTCGTTGGCTAAAAACTCTTCAAATAAATAGCAATTCTCTGCGATTTTCTTTGCTGAAGATTGGTTTGTTGCCAAATCAATGTATTCATCTCTAAAAGAAAGTAATGCTGAGGGTTCGATGCCAATTAACGGTATTTCGGTAGAAATTTCAGCAGGTAAGATCCCCACATTTTTATCTACCAGCTTTTTAGCTTTCTTTAATAGTCCTTTGGAAAATAAAGCTCGACCTGTATCTGTAACCTCGGATAATTCGAGTTGATAGCCAAGTTTGGTAAGTAAAAGAACCACCGCTTTACCAGCTTCCAAATCGTTATAATTGGTAAATTCATCTGCTAGAATAAAAGCCTTCCCTTTAGGTTCAATTTGTTTTACTATATCAAAATTTGATTTCTTGGCTTGCTTAAACCAAGATCGAAATGTTTGCTTATTAAGCACTGGCATTGAACGTTTTGGAGCAAAGCCCACAATACGTTTAAAGGATTTACTTAATATGCCATTGGCAACCAATTTATACCCCCACGGTGCCAACATAGCCAATTTGTTGAGGGTATTAAAGTTTGAAATTAATCTTGTGCGCAGTGATATGCCCTTGCGCTCCTGGTATTGGTGCAAAAATTCAGCTCTTATTTTAGCAATGTCCACATTAGAAGGGCACTCTGCTTTGCAGCCTTTACAGGCTAGGCATAAATCCAGCACTTCTTTAATTTGTTCGCTTTCAAATGGATTTAATTCGTTACGTCCTGCAATTTCTCTAAACATATTTGCCCTTGCCCTTGTCGTATGCTTTTCGTTGCGGGTGGCCATATAA
>JALSJD010000222.1 GCA_026989535.1 Cyclobacteriaceae bacterium | reverse complement strand
TAAGCATTGGCGAAAAACCTCCAACTTTGAAGTAAATAACCACCCTTTGTTGGAGTTTTCTCCAACAAATTAGTAGTTGATTATTGTTGGTCAAAAGACCAACAACGGGGTAGCTATTTTTCAATTCAAGCTTTTATCCCAAAACATTATCCTACACTCCGAACCTACCTCCAACTAATTTTTACAAACCTTTTGTTTTTTACAAACTCCTGTGGGGTTTTCTCTAAAATTTCTAGTCTTAAGGCATCTACCAACGCATCTTTAGAAAAAGAATGGTGGATAACAATACTTACTTCTCTTATGGGTTTGGGTTCTGTAAATGGAATATTACAACCCGAATCATTTTTATTAACTGCCATTTCAGGCACTAATGTAAATCCTCCATAATTATCAACCATCTTCTTTAACGCCTCAATGGAGCCACTTTGAAATTTAATATTTTTATTATTATCTGTGTTATTACATATATTTAAAACTTGATTTCTAAAACAATGTCCACTTTTTAAAAGCCATACATTATCTAAGTTTTCAATTTCCTTTGCTGAGATCGTTTTTCTATCAATAAAGTCTTTCTTCTGTCCATAAAACACGAATGGCTCGTTATACAGTTTTATTTCTCTAATAAAAGGTTCGTTTAATGGAGTAACTAATATGCCTATGTCCAACTCTTTTTTTTGTAAGGCGGTTATAATATTAGCCGTTTGCATTTCATCAATTTTAAGCACCGTGTTTGGGTGTTTCTCAGAAAAAGAACCTGAAATTAATGGAATTAGATATGGAGAGATTGTTGGGATTACGCCAATTTTAAAAACACCATCCATATTATCTAACTCATTGCTCACCATATTTTTTAAGTCGCTTACTTCTCGCAATATTATTTCGGCTTTCTTTATAAACATTACTCCTAAATCGGTGGGTTCAAAAGGAGATTTACTTTTATTAAAAATTGAAAAACCTATTTCGCCTTCTAACTTGTTTACCTGTATAGTAATGGTGGGTTGGGTTACAAAACACTTTTTGGCTGCAGTTACAAAATGCCTATAGGTATTTAAGGCAATTACATATTCTAGTTGTTGTATTGTCATTTATATAGAATTAATCTATACAAACATAGATAATATTAATTTGGTTAATATCTTAGTTACTCATAAATTTGCATCATATACACTACATAAAAGCAATTAAAATGAAAAAACTATCAGTATTTATCATGTTGTTATCACTTTTTGCAGCTTGCAATAATGAAAGTGGCAACAAATCAGAAGACGGGGTTTCAGGAGCAACCATTTCTAAAAAAAGCAACCTAAATAAGCGAGATGCCACTAATAGCGACTGGTGGCCGAATAGATTAAATTTAGATTTATTACGCAAGCACTCAGCATTAACAAATCCTATGGATAAGGATTTTGATTATGTAAAGGAGTTTAAAAGCTTGGATTATGTGGCATTGAAAAAGGACATTCGTACACTTATGTCAGACTCTAAAGATTGGTGGCCCGCAGATTACGGAAGTTATGCAGGCTTTATGATTAGAATGGCTTGGCATAATGCAGGTACGTATCGTTCGGGCGATGGGCGAGGAGGCTCCAGGTCGGCTCAACAACGGTTTGCACCACAAAACAGTTGGCCAGATAATGCCAATTTAGATAAGGCAAGACGATTACTTTGGCCTATAAAGAAAAAATATGGCAATAAAATTTCGTGGGCAGATTTAATGATTCTTACAGGAAATGTTGCGCTGGAATCTACCGGATTTAGAACCTTTGGTTTTGCCGCAGGTAGAACAGATGTTTGGGAGCCCAATGAAGATGTTTATTGGGGAGCTGAAGAAAAATGGTTAGACGACAGTAAGCGTTATTCGGGTGATAGAAAACTTGAAAACCCGTTAGCGGCAGTTCAAATGGGATTAATTTATGTAAACCCAGAAGGGCCAAACGGTAATCCTGATCCGCTATTAGCAGCACATGATATCCGTGAAACATTTGGAAGAATGGGAATGAATGACGAAGAAACGGTTGCGCTAATTGCGGGTGGTCATACACTAGGCAAAGCACACGGAGCAGCTAGTGCTTCTCACGTAGGGCCTGACCCAGAAGCATCCCCTATTGAAGCACAAGGCTTTGGTTGGAAAAGTGATTATAAATCAGGTAAAGGGGCAGATGCAATTACATCAGGGTTAGAAGTAGTATGGACATCTACTCCTTCAAAATGGAGTCACTTGTTCTTTTTTAATTTATTTGAAAACGAATGGGTATTAACAAAGAGCCCGGCAGGTGCGCACCAATGGGAGCCTGAAAATCCTAAAATGATGGTGCCAGATGCGTATGATCCAGATAAAATGGTAAAACCCGGCATGTTTACTACGGATTTAGCCTTAAGGTTCGACCCTGTGTATGAAAAAATAGCAAGGGGTTTTTATAAAAATCCGGATACGTTTGATGAAGCTTTTGCAAGAGCGTGGTTTAAATTAACACATAGAGATATGGGACCAAAATCTACCTATTTAGGGCCAGAAGCACCCACAGAAGATTTGATTTGGCAAGATCCCATCCCTGTTGCTGATTATGACGCAATTACTAAAAATGATGTGGAGGCTTTAAAGAAGCAAATTTTAAACTCAAACTTAACCATTAGCGAAATGGTCTCTACCGCTTGGGCTTCTGCTTCAACCTATCGTAATTCAGATAGGCGAGGAGGAGCAAACGGAGCCAGAATACGCTTAGAGCCACAAGTAAACTGGGAAGTAAATAACCCTGCACAATTGAAAAAGGTGTTGGCTGTTTTAGAACAAATTCAAAATGAGTTTAATACTAAGTCAACCACAAAAAAAGTGTCAATAGCCGATTTAATTGTATTAGCAGGTACTGCCGGAGTAGAAAAAGCCGTAAGCAATGCAGGGTATGATTATAAAGTGCCATTCACTTCGGGTCGTACAGATGCCATTCAAGAACAAACGGATATTAAGTCTTTTGAGCTTTTAGAGCCTATGGCAGATGGTTTCCGTAATTACCTAAAAACAAAATACACCATTTCTACCGAAGAGTTATTGGTTGATAAGGCACAATTATTAACACTTACAGCACCAGAAATGACAGTGTTAGTTGGAGGAATGCGTGCATTAAATGCCAATTTTGATGGCAGCAAAAACGGTATCTTTACTACCAATAAAGACAAGCTTACCAACGACTTTTTTGTTAACCTATTAGCAATGAGTGTTGAATGGGAAGCGACCTCTGACACCAAAGAAGAGTTTGTAGGAAAAGACATTAAAACGGGGGCTAATAAATGGACAGCGACAAGAGCAGATTTAATATTTGGTTCCAACTCAGAACTGAGGGCTTTAGCAGAATTTTATGCAAGCGATGATTCTAAAGAGCAGTTTGTACAAGACTTTATCTCTGCTTGGACAAAAGTTATGAATCTTGATAGGTTTGAATTAATTTACAAATAAGGTTCAATCAATGTAAAGTATTAACCTCCCTTATACATAAAAATGTAATAGCCTTGTTTAGAGGCTGTTACATTTTGTGTTTGCAGCCACCTTCAAGTTTAATCAAGGCGGCAAACTGTATTCTTACTAAAAGAAAGAAGACCCTGCCTTCTTGGGGGCTGATTAATTTATGAATCTTCGTTATGAGCATTTCAAGTATCTGATACCTAGATTGAGCGATTCAGTAGAGATGAGAAGTGCTAAGAGACTGAGAATAAAAAATTAAATGAACTGAACTGATAAAAGTGACCATAGAAAGTGCCCAACAAGCATTTATAGCTAATAATGAGTCCGCTCCGAAAACACCTAAAACCAAAAAAGTTTCTTTTGGGCATCTTTTCACCTTTTTCAATCCGTTGATACTCAGGCATCGCCTTCGCGTAGCCGCTATGGCAGAGCAAGGCATCACCGAATCTCAAAAAATGAAACCCTACTTCAAAATAACTCTTTTTTGAAAATTGTCTGTTTTCGGAGTGGACTCAATAATAAAAATCAAAAACGGCATGTTTCCTTTCAATACCAAGCTCAAAGCTGGAAACACCCACAGCAGGTAGCTGCAAAAGGAAAGGTAACAAAAAAGGGTACAAATATCCGTTACATTGCCTCTAGCATGAAGGGATATAGGTCAAGCCATATTTATGAAAAAGGGTATTGTGCAAGGGGTAATATGGAACTGAGGATAAAAGAACATAAACGCTACCTGAAATCCGACAGGTCATCCTGTAACAGTTTCCGAGCCAATCAATTTCATTCGGAGCATACGTTTTAATCCATACGCTGCAAAAAGAAGTATTGACTGGTACCGATTATGCAAATACAATAATGAAAACCATACAGCTAAAAATACTCAAAACTGCTGCGTAGGTAAGGGAAATAAAAACCAAAATCAAGATAGAACTACCCCAGGGGTTTGCAAATATTGTGGAGCATAAACGTGCTTTTGACATATTGGTGCCTTCCGGTTGAATATAACAACTAAAACCTGACTCATATTTCAATAATTTTTTAATAGGCAACGATCTAATGGGAGCAGTATGCCCAGAGCACTATACATATTTTTTATAATCATAGTAAATAGCAGCATAATCCTGTTTGTGTTTCGCAGATTTATTAGCGAAAAATTTGCAAGTGATTTTTCGTAAAAAAATAAAAAATGAGGCCTGCGTAATTCGACCAATGCCCCGCTTTTTAAGTTTATGAATTATTCAGGTTATAATCTTAACTTTTTTGCTTACTTTTTGTGTCAAGATAAAAAGTAAGAACTCGCATTGGCCTTGCTCTGCCAAGCGGCTATGCAAAGGCGATGATTGAAGACAAAACCATAAAATTTGATAGAATTGTGAGTTTTTCAGCAGACCAAATAAAATAGGACAAAATCATCCTATTAAATGATAAAGGTCATTATCTATTGTTTTTCTTCATTATTATTTTGCTTGTGTAATTAAAATCATACTATTGTAAATTTATAAACAAAAAATAATGAAAAACCTTATACTATTACTGTTCATAGTGCTATTATCGCTAAATGCAACCGCACAATTTAGTTTAGGAGCTGAAATACGCCCACGAGCCGAATTTAGAAATGGATTTAAAGCACCTCGAAATGAAGGAGTTGACCCTGCTTTTTTTATTGAGCAACGTTCTCGTCTTTACTTTAATTATAAAACCGAGGAGCTTGTTCTAAAGCTAACCTTACAAGATGTACGTATTTGGGGTAGTGTTGATCAGGTTTATAAAACCGATCCCAACTTACAAAATGTACATGAAGCTTGGGGGCAATTTAACTTTAACAGCAAGTTTGGAGTTAGAGCCGGAAGAATGGAGTTGGATTATGATGGAGCTCGTTTTTTAGGTAACTTAGATTGGGCTGCACAGGCCAGAACACACGATGCATTTATGTTTTTATGGAAAAACAATGCCGGGATGAAACTGGATGTTGGTTTAGCCTATAACCAAAACTGGAGAGCTGAACCAGGGTGGTTAAATAATAATTTTTATGACCATACAGTAACTAACAACTATAAAACTATGCAGTTTGCTCGTTTTGAATCTAAGTCAGATGCTGGAAATTTAGCAGTTTTAGTTCATAACGATGGCAGGCAGGTTGCTGCAGACTCCTCTATGGCCTACAGGCAAACCTATGCGGTAATTGCCGATAAGAAATTTGCCGATGTAAAATTAAGTACAGAGCTATATTATCAGGGCGGTAAAAATGGGAGTGGTGGTGATGTAAACGCTTTTTTGGCCTCGTTATACGCAACGTTTAAAACAAGAGTAACACCTATTACAATAGGAGGTGAAATACTATCAGGTACCAATGCTACCGATACACAAGATAGGTCGTTTGCTCCTTTGTACGGCACAAACCATAAGTTTTATGGGTTTATGGATTATTTTTATGTAGGCAACGGGCATAGTGGCAAAGGGTTGGTTGACTTAAATGTAAAAACTAAATTTAAATTAGGAGATAAATCTAATTTAGTGGCCAATGCTCATTATTTTATGAGTGCAGCATCTATCGAAGACCCCAACGATATCACACAAACTATTTCTAATTCGTTAGGCACCGAAATTGATTTAATCTATGTAACTCAATTGCATAAATCGGTTAATTTAAAAATAGGCTACTCGCAAATGTTTGCAACCGAATCTATGGTAGCAATTAAAGGAAGCGGAGATAATACCATAACAAATAACTGGGCTTGGCTAATGCTTACCTTTAAACCAACACTTTTCGAAAGCAAAATAGATTAAAAAATTGAGTAATTAATTTACCACATTAATATGAGATTCTTTTCTTATTTTAAACCTCCATCTCAATGGATAATTTTTGCAACTGTATTGGTGGGTGTTATTGTAGGTATGTCGTTTTACAGTGTATATGTATCTAATGCTATATCCTATTTATCAGACGACCCTAAAACCTGCGTTAACTGCCACGTAATGATGCCTGAGTATGCTACCTGGAGGCATAGCTCGCATGGCAAAAAAGTTAGTTGCAACGATTGCCATGTGCCGCATACCAACCCAATAGCTAAGTATGCTTTTAAAGCGAAAGACGGGCTGGGGCATGCCACTGCCTTTACTTTGGGTACAGAACCTCAAGTAATTCGTATGAAAGAAGAAGGAAAAGCAGTAGTGCAAGAAAATTGTAAGCGTTGCCATAGTACGCTTAATCAAGAGGTTGGGTTACTAAATATTTCGTTGGCAGAAGCCAATCACGATGAAGGTAAATTGTGCTGGCAGTGCCACCGCGAAGTGCCGCACGGCAGGGTTAAAGGACTTACTTCAACCCCTAATGCACGGGTTCCAACGTTAGGCAGCCCAGTGCCCAAATGGTTAACAAAAAAATCAAAAAATTAAATTATACACATATATGAGTACTATTAGACAAAAAGCGAAAAAACGCCCCTGGTTAATGTGGGTATTATTTGCACTTACCGTAGCAGTTGTTTTTGTTTTAGGATTGCTTTCTTCCAATATTATGGAGCGCAGAACTGAAACATTATACTTAGATAGACCAAAAGTAGAAATTGAACCGCTAGACCCAAGAGGAGAAATTTGGGGGAAAAACTTTCCTAATCAATTTGAATCGTGGGAGGCCACCGAAGATACTAGCTTTATGAGCAAGCATAATGGCAATGCCAATATTGATATGCTGGAGCGTTACCCATCACTGGTGGTGCTTTGGGCTGGCTATGGCTTTGCTAAAGATTATAACCAGAGTAAAGGACATATGTATGCCATCTCCGATTTAATGGAATCGCTCCGAACAGGTGCTCCTAAAACAGCAACCGATGGTCCAATGCCCTCAACCTGCTGGTCGTGCAAAGGCCCAGATGTACCACGGCTTATGAGCGAAGTAGGCCCTAAAGAGTTTTACTCAGGTAAATGGGCAAAGTATGGCGGAGAGCAGGTAAATCCTGTGGGTTGTGCCGATTGCCACGATGAAAAAACCATGGATTTAAAAATTACCAGACCTGCTTTAATTGAAGCTTTTGAAAGAAGGGGAGAGGACATTACAAAAGCATCAAATCAGGAAATGAGGTCGTTGGTTTGTGCGCAATGCCATGTAGAGTATTATTTTGATAAAAAGAGGCCTTTGGCAGAAGGTGTGCCTTACCTTACTTTACCTTGGGACAACGGAACTGGTGCCGAAGAGATGGAGGAATATTATGATAATATCGAATTTAAAGACTGGACGCATAAATTGAGCAAAGCACCTATGCTTAAAACACAACATCCAGGGTATGAGCTATACCAGCAGGGTATTCATGCCAAGCGTGGTGTTTCTTGTGCCGATTGCCATATGCCTTACCGATCAGAAGGTGGGGTTAAATTTACAGACCATAAAATACAAAGCCCTTTAAATAATATGTCTAACTCGTGTGTGGTTTGCCACCGCGAAAGCGAAAAAGAGCTTACTCAAAATGTAAACAGCAATATGGATAAGGTACTGAATGCGAGAGGAATTCTAGAGCATTTACTAGTTAAACTGCATATTGAAGCTGAATTTGCTTGGAAACAAGGAGCCACCGAAGAACAAATGAAGGATATTCTAATGGACATTCGCCACGCACAATGGAGGTGGGATTATGCCGCAGCCAGCCATGGAGGAGCATTTCATGCCCCTGTAGAAGCCTTGCGGGTAATTAGCACAGGTATTGAAATAGCGCAAGACGGGCGAATAAAATTGGCACGTGTGCTTTCAGAACTTGGCTATAACGATGAAGTACCTATGCCCGATGTATCAACTAAAGCAAAAGCCCAAGCCTATATTGGGTTAGATATGGATAAGCTAAATGCCGACAAGCAGGAATTTATTGACAATATTTTACCTCAATGGATGGAGAAAGCTGAAACCAGAGAGGCAACGTATAAAACGAACTCGATTAATTAATGGGCAAGCCCCTATTACCTGTTTTGACAACAAACACTGATTATGCAGGAAACCTAAATTGAGCACTTATCGCTTTAATGAATCGCTCAATTTAGGTTAAAGGCAACTGCTAAATGGGCTCGGCAGAGCCTAGAGATTACCGGGTCTGACGCCCGATAATGACGAAGACATTAAATTTAGTTATATGATAGGTTTAGGTTATTATTTTTTAAGGAGGCTTCGGCCTCCTTTTTTTGTTTTTTGAGAATTACTTTTGAGCTATAAAATAGACAGATAAAATCAATAATTAACTACAAATATGGCAAATGATGTAAGGGTTTTAGAACCAATAGCACTATGGAATTATTTTGCAGATTTAAATGCAATTCCACGAGGTTCTAAAAAGGAAGAACAAGTAATTGAGTTTACAAAAAACTTTGGCGAAAATTTGGGTCTTGCAACTTATGTGGATGAGACCGGTAACGTAATTATTAAAAAGCCCGCAAGTGTTGGAATGGAAAACCGACCCATTATTGCATTGCAAAGCCATCTCGATATGGTGCATCAAAAAAATGCCGATATCAATTTTGATTTTGATACCCAAGGTATTGAGATGTATGTGGAGGGTGATTGGGTAAAAGCCAAAGGAACAACACTAGGAGCTGATAATGGTATTGGTGTAGCCGCCATAATGGCCTTGCTAGCTTCTACAAATATTCCTCACCCGCCATTGGAGGCCTTATTTACCATTGATGAAGAAACAGGGATGACGGGTGCCATTGGCCTAAAAGGTGGTATGCTCGATGCCAAAATAATGCTAAACCTTGATACGGAAGATGACGATGAACTCACCATAGGTTGTGCCGGAGGTATTGATGTTACGGCTAAAGGAAGCTATGCCCAAGAAGAATTAACAGGCGATTATTCCTCGTTTAGTATGGAGGTTAAAGGTCTTACAGGAGGTCATTCAGGTGTAGATATTCAGTTAGGTAGAGGCAACGCCAATAAGTTAATGAACCGTTTTTTTACGGCTGTTGCCAGAGAGATTGAGCTTGCCGTTACTAGCATAGATGGCGGAGGCTTGCGAAATGCGATTCCGAGAGAATCGAGTGCGGTTATTTCTATTGCAACTGCCGATATGAATATGCTTAATGCGCTAGTGGAAGATTTTAATACCATCTTAAAAACCGAACTAGCTACCACCGATGCCAATGCGGTATTGATTGCTACCCCTACTGAAACTCAAACTACTCGCATAAATGCAAACTTTCAGTCAAAATTATTGAAAGGAATATATGCTTGCCCTAATGGAATTTACCGAATGAGCTCGGAGATTGAAGGACTGGTGCAAACTTCGAATAATCTTGCCCGTGTGTTAGTTAACGATGGCAGTTACGAAGTTTTATGCTTAACCCGTAGTTCTTCTGAAACCGAAAAGCAGGACGAAGCAAATAGCATAAAGGGAGCATTTGAATTAATGGGAGCAACCGTTACCACAGGCGGCTCTTACCCTGGGTGGGAACCCAAACCCGAAGCAGGTATTATTAAATTAATGCAAGGGCTGTACAAGGAGATGTTTGAATCCGAAGCCCATGTAAGTGCTATACACGCAGGGTTAGAATGTGGCATTTTAGGCACTAATTACCCTGATATGGAGATGATTTCGTTTGGCCCTAATATTTATGGAGCGCACTCGCCTGATGAAAGAGCACAAATTAGCTCCGTTCAAAAATTCTGGAGTTTTTTGCTAGAAACGTTGAAAAGGGTGGAATAAATTCAGTTACAAACGCTGATACTGTTTATAAATAATTTGGCATTTTTAAAAATAAAAGTGGTGTTTAGCCACTTGTTGTTGGGTGTCATGCGTAAGGCAATAGTAACAATAGAAATATCAATGTCGTTTAGTTAAGCCGGAACGTCATCGCGAGGCACGAAGCGATCTCAAATTTTGGATATCCAGCGTTGAAACAAGCAGACTGCCGCACTACGCTCGCAGTGACGAAAAGCTTAACTAAACGA
>JALSJD010000221.1 GCA_026989535.1 Cyclobacteriaceae bacterium | reverse complement strand
TCTGGCAATTGAACGTTTTGCCCATTAATTTCTACCTCGGAGAGGCTTCCTAGAATTACTCCTGCTTTTGCTGATAACCTAACTACGTCATTTAATTGTGCCCCAATATACGCTGTATAACCTACGCCTAAACTTGCCCCTTTTAAATTAAGCGTAGGGTTAGACGTTGTAACAAGGGTTTCTTTAAACTCTAAATACCCTATTGATAAAGCGGAGGTAAAAACAAAATTACTAATGCCCGATGAATGCTGAAAAAAATACGTTGGAGCAATAAAGCTTATACTAACCTTATCAGTGCTAGACCCAAAAGGAGTGCCTGAAAACTCAGCATTGGTGGAATGATTATTATATAATATGCCCACGCCTCCTGTATTAGAAAAAAAATAAGCAACTTGAAAAGAAAAAGCTCGTCCGTTTTTTAATTGTTTAGCCCAACTACTAGGAATACTACTATCAGTTGGGCCGAGCCTGTTACTATAAGCAAAATCAGCCGCCAAGAATACCCCTGTATGTTTTTTTTCGAGTCTAAGTATTTCTTGGCTTAGTTCAGATTCTTCAAAAAAGTTAAATTCGTAATAAACAACAGAGTCTCTGGGCAGTAACGAGTTTATAGTTTCAGCATTTGAGTTTTTTACTAAAAAATAGATATAATCGGGTTTAACTTTCTTTATATAGCAGTTTAAAGAGTCGTTTTGTTGGGTTATTATCAAATCCTGAGAAACAGATGAAAAAAAAGACAGGGAAAAGAAGAGAAGCAAAAAGGCAGAATGGGTAGGTTTCATTTAGTTGGTTTTAAGGAGTGTAACTTTTATTCTATGGCAGGAACTTATAAGGTTGGGTGTTTTATGTTCTGTTATTTTTATAGCATTGCTCCCAAATTTTCGAGCCTCTTCTTTTGCTTTTTGCAAAACCGTAAAATAATTACAGTTGATAGAAAAGCCTGAATCACTTATTTCGCAATATCCTACTACAATCGAACCATCTGGGGCATCTTCGTTTAGCTCGAATACCTGTACAGCCGTATTATAGTTTAGCGTAGAATAGGAAGAAATTAAATTAGTATGAATTGCAGGACCACAACTATAAAGCAATATTAAAACAGAAGCAATAACCAAAAATGGCTTCATAAAGTCAAGCTAATAGAATAAATAAAGCAGGCTCATTTAATGAACCCAATACAGTATAAATCTAGCAATTATTACTTTTAAAAAAAAGAAAACGAAAAGTTTAGTACTATAATCTGAAACAACTTTATTTTTTCGGTGTTTTTAAACCCTCCGTGCCTTCTTTGTGTAACTTTGTGGTTTAGTTTTAATTCAATAATACAAAGAACCCCAACGAAAAAGGTGTTTGACAAAGACCAAAACCAACCAATGACTAGAACTTCAATATACTTGTTTTTATTTTTTTTTATTAATAGTTGCAGCCCTACAGACAGCATACAAGAAAGTCGAACCTCTTCTGAGCTTTCTTACGCCACAGGCTTTACCGTTCAAAAAAA
>JALSJD010000220.1 GCA_026989535.1 Cyclobacteriaceae bacterium | reverse complement strand
GTCGCCCATTTTTTTAATATTTGATAACACCATGGTGTTTACCAAAAAGTCATCTTCATCGTAATACTTAACCAATAGTTGGTTAACGTCTTTCTTTTCTATATACACCAATACTTTACCCCAAACTACTGCCGCTTCTTCGTGAGGAATCATACTAATCTTGTAGCAGTTCATCCCATTTATAACTGTGTCTTGTTCAAATGTTTGGCTATAGTCATTTACCACCGAAGATTGCTTTACAAGGTCATCATTCGTAAAATCCGACCCCATCCAGGATTGCAGCATCATAGAAGGAGGAAGTTTCACCACCCGATCAATAGATGGCTGCCAATTCCACATTTCGTTTTTCCGTTTCAGGAAAGCAGAGCCCTTGTCTCTGGCAGGTGCTGTAATTAAAATAAGGCTATAATCTCTTCCCAGCGACCATCCTTTCATTGTGACTTCCCTTTTCCAATCGGGTCGTATAATGGTCATTTTCATAACCGATTTATTCGATTCACCCTGCATTTTATCATCCGCTTTTTTAATAATTTCTTTGGCTGTTTGTGCCCGCAAAGTGGAAGCAAAACTTAGCATCAGGAGGCCAATTATTGTTAACTTGTTCATGCTATTTACAGTATTTCTTAATCAAATATTTTTCCATTTCGTCTAAGGGGTAATCATTTTTTATTATCAATGATTGGATGCCAATACCATCAAAAAGAGCCGCAATAATTCGAGCTTCTCCCAATGAGTTTGGGTACTCTATTTGAGTTAATAGCCCTTCTAACAAGCTTACATACTCGTTTAATTTAGAAGTAACAATATCGTGCACAAAATCAAATTTATCTATTTTAAAAGTTAACTCGGTAATCAATCGCCAGTGGTCGTGATGCTCTCGCATTTCTTTAAAAAACCCCTTAAATACATTTTTAAGCATAATTTTTGGGTCATTATTCCTAAGTTCATCAAGTACAGAATCCGCCTCGCTCATGGCACTCATAACAAGAGCTTTAACCAGTTCTTCTTTACTTTTAAAATAGTTATAAAGCAACCCTTTAGATACCCCTGCTTGTGTGGCAATCATGGCAACACTGGTAGATTCATACCCTTTTTTGGCAATTAATTTAAAAGCCGCTTCCATAATACGCTGCTTGCTTTCGGCTCTTATTTGTTTGTTTTGTGCTGCTGTTTTAGGACTCATTGTTATTTTTATGACTGAACGGTCGGTCAAAGATAATGTCTTTATTTAAACAACCAAGGGCCTTGTGTTATTTTTTACAAAAAGTGAGGTTTGTAACCCTACTCTTTTTGTCTTTTCTACTGATTTAAGAAATTAATACTTATTGTATTCACCCATTAAAGTACCCTTCTCTTTGTTTGGAGGCTAAATATCTAATAATCGCAATACCAAAATGTAAAGGAAAAACTATGTTCATCTGTTAAAAAAACAACCAAAAAAAAGAGGTCTTCAAGTATTTTATAGAAGAAAAATTTCTATATCTAAACAAATGCTATCTAACCTACACCTAAAATAGAATGACATTTTACACCATCAATAAAAATAGGGCGACCTCTTATAGCGAATTGCTCAATTTAGGTGAGTATCAGCCATTCGGCTAAGGGCAAGATTATAATGTTCAGCCCCCGTTTGGTATTCGCTTCTATTGGCCTCAGATAATGGCTTAGAAGCATTGTCATCATTATATAATGTAACGGAGTTATTATAAGCAGTTAGCCAATCTTGGGCAGCAAGGGGCGAAGCTAAAAAAAGCATACGCTCACAATAGCAAAAAAAATGTGCGTTCTGAATCTGCCAATCAAGCAGCTAGCAGGGTTGTTAAGCATTTTACATTGTTTTTAAGCCAAAGATAGGTATGCCCCCCCCAAATAAACGCTTCGGAAATCTGTGGTTAAGTGCTTAAGCACATGCAAAGAAAAACAACCACTAACGTCATTCCTCCCGAGTACTCGGGAGGAATGACGATTTCTATTTTACTTTTCTTTTTAATATAGGTTAGGGGGCTTACACAAAATGGGTTAAACTAAAACGACAAAATGTTATGCACCTGATTTATTCAGCTTAAAATAATATATACAGTTTAGACCCATTTTAAACCGTTTATAAAAATAGAGGTAATTTCTTGTCGTATTGTGCAACTTTTTGGGCAGAAAGTACATCTATATAACAAACACGGTCAAACAACATGCTTTCAAGGTCAAAAGGTCGACATAAAATTACTTTTCAACAATTACCATTGTCTCTCAACCCTAAGGTAATTAAACACTTAATTATTGGTATTGGGCTCATCACATCAGTTGTAGCACTGCTTATGATTTTAGGGTTTGCAGGGTTAAAACCTATTATCTTATTTTCTGAAAGCGATTCCTTAGGGCAAACTCAGGTTATTACCCTTCAGGTGGTTGATATCAGCCACTGGGCGAAAGTTCCAGTGGCTGATATTTTGACCGATTTAGCGAATGTTCTAGTAAGAACAATTGATTTAATTTAGAATTCTATCCCTTCTTTATAGCTTATCGGTATGGTTTGGGTAAATCCAAAACTTGCCACTTTAATGTTTCCTTTAAATGTTAGCTCTACCGATTTTTTCTTAAATAGTGATGCTAAATTAGACAGTAATCCTTTTTGCAGTTGATCCATAGATACTTCCATAGAAAGTGGCACATCAAAATTAGTATTTGGCCCCACCGTAATTTTATTAATATGGGTAATATGCGCTAAGGTATCGCCTTTTAAAAGCACGTAAATGTTGGCACTTTTTAATTTTCCTTTAAAATCGTTGGGGTTATTAAATACAGCCTTGGTGCTTAACAATAAACTGCCCTCTTTAATGCCATTTACTTTAACCTCCTTTAACCCTAAAAATTGAATTTCTTCGTACTCTTTACAGCTAAAAAGGCTTATGCTAATCACTAAAAATAATAATGCTTTTTTCATTGTTAATATTTAATTAGGCGTTCATATTGGCCTTTTTTTATAAAACTATTTAAAATATGTTGTACATCACGATTGTTTGGAAACATTTCTATCACATCATTCAGACACCCAACGCCTTTATTAATTACCTGTAAAGGAGCAAATCCAAAACCCACATACCGCCCATTTTTTATCTGCACTAGTGTGCGTTCATTTAAAGATCGACCTTTATCTATCACAAAAGCATTTTGAATGGTGAACCTAAAGGTACTCAATGCTTCCATCACGCGCTTGTTATACTGCTCCGCAATTTCTTTGCCAATGCAAGCCCCTTTGCATTGTTTAATGGTGTAATGAAAACAAGCCCCTTTCGATTTATTTAGCCCTGTAAGCGATAAGCACAAATTAAACTCTTCGTTTAGTTTGTATAAATGCTCAATTCCCTCTTTTCGAGAGCCATAAGGGGTAAGGGGCATGGAACCCTCCTTGGTTTTTCGCAACTCTAGCCTTATAAACCCATCTAATTGCTGATCGGTAAATAATCCATATTGAAAATAGGTGTGCTTTTGGGCACTGTTAAAAAAAGGCTTTTTCGTTTTTATTTCATTCGATTCTTTAAGCAAAGCAACCAACTCACTACCTGTTATTTCAAAGTCAATATCTGCTATTTCTTTACGCATAGCCAAGCCTTTTTTTGTTTGGCTGTTGAGCATGTGGGTCATTACGCGTTTACGAATATTTTTACTTTTGCCCACATAAATGAGTTCTTGATCGGCATTAAAAAAATAATAAACGCCCGCTTCTTGGGGCAGTATATTGATTTGCTCCGCACTAATATTAGCATTTTCAAATTTAGGATCGCTGGGTTTTATATTGCCAGACACAACTTTTTTAGTATCCAACCCAACTAAAATTTCAAACAGCTTTACAGTCGCTTCAGCATCGCCCCCTGCACGATGCCGGCCATTAATTTTAATACCTAAACTATCCGCTAATTTACCCAAACTGTACGATGGTTGTAAAGGGATAAGTTTTCTGCTCAACTTAACTGTACAGAGTTTTTCGCGTGTAAAATCATAACCTAACTTTTTAAACTCAGCCCTTATAATGGTATAGTCAAAGTTGACTGAATGTGCCACAAAAATGGCGCCTTCCGTAATTTCAATAATTTGTTTGGCTACATCGTAAAATTTGGGTGCACCTACTACCATATCATTACTAATGCCTGTAAGTTGGGTAATAAAAGGAGGAATATAAGTTTCGGGGTCAATAAGGGTGATAAATGTATCCACCACTTTTTCACCATCGTAACGATACACCGCAATTTCGGTTATTTTGGAGTTTTTTAAACTACCTCCATTGGTTTCAATATCCACGATGGCATACATTTTTCAAATATAAGTTTCTCCCCTCAATAAACGTCATTTCTGCGAAGGCAGAAATTTGTTAATGATTTAGTAGATACATGCCTGCACAGGAATGACGTTTCGAGTGGAAATATTACTGTAAGTATCACTATTTTTGCCCACCTTATTGAAAATAAAGAAATGAAAAAATATAATGTATATGGCATAGGCAATGCCTTGGTTGATATCGAATTTGAAGTAGAAGATCAATTTTTTACAGTTAATGATATCGAAAAAGGAGTAATGACCTTGGTAGATGAAGACCGACAAACAAAACTGGTAAATGCCATTGATGGCGACCGCATTAAAAAACAAGGTGGTGGCTCAGCCGCCAATACCATGATTGGCGTATGCGAATTTGGAGGTAGTGGCTATTATTCTTGTAAAGTAGCCAATGATGATTATGGTCATTTTTATATGAACGACCTTAGCAAAGCAGGATTAGATACCAACCTTAACCAAGATAATCTTGAAGAGGGCATAACAGGTAAATGTTTGGTAATGGTAACCCCAGATGCCGACCGTACCATGAACACCTTTTTAGGTATTACAGCTACATTAGATAGTTCTGCCATTGATGAAGAAGCCATTAAAAATGCTGAATACGTGTATATTGAAGGCTATTTAATTACATCTGGCAATGGCAAAGAAGCTATGAAGCAAACCAAAGCATTGGCTGAAAAGCATGGTGTTAAAACAAGTATTACCTTATCTGACCCAGCCATTGTTAACTTTTTTAAGCCAGGTTTTGAAGAAGTAATTGGGAAAGGTGTTGATCTTTTATTCTGTAACGAAGACGAAGCAATGCAATACACTGGCACTAATAATTTATTAGAAGCGCGTGAAAAACTGAAATTTATTGCCAAGCGATTTGCCATTACTTTGGGTAAAAACGGGGCAATGATTTTTGATGGTGATACATTTATTGACATTGAAAGTTATAAAGTAGATGCCATAGATAGCAACGGGGCAGGCGATATGTTTGCCGGAGCCTTTTTATATGCCATTACCAATGGCCATAGCTATGCCCATGCAGGTAAAATTGCGAGTTTAGCCGCATCTAAAATTGTCTCTAAGTTTGGCCCCAGGTTGGAAGGCGGGCAAGCCAAGGAAATATTAGATAGCTTGGTGTAGAATTTTGATGAATGCAAGCTAAACATCCTTAAAAACAATAATTATTTTGTAAAATTGTACAATCAACTAATTACTAATCAAACAAGATAAATATGAAACTACGAATGCTTTGGACGCTCCTACTGGCAGTGTTCATAGGAAGTGCTTACGCACAAGAAGGCCGTATTAAATTTGAAGAGTACGACCTACCCAATGGATTGCACGTCATCCTTCACCAGGATAATACCACTCCCATTGTAACCGTATCTGTTCTTTACCATGTAGGCTCTAAAAACGAACCTAAAGGAAGAACTGGATTTGCTCACTTTTTTGAACATTTAATGTTCGAAGGCTCCCCAAATATTGAAAGGGGAGAGTTTATGAAAATTATTCAGGCAGCAGGCGGAACGCTCAATGCCAACACCTCGCACGACAGAACATTTTATTACGAAACCTTACCCTCTAACCAATTGGAGCTAGGCTTGTATATGGAGTCGGAGCGAATGCTACACGCAAAAATTGACTCAACTGGAATTGCTACTCAAAAGGAAGTGGTAAAAGAAGAAAAAAGGATGCGTATTGATAATCGCCCTTATATGAGTTTTCAGGAAAAAATGTTTAGTGCAGCTTATAAAGGTACCAACTACGAATGGACACCTATTGGTTCTTTTGCCGATATTGATGCAGCGACCGATCAAGATTTTGCGGATTTCTATAACACCTTTTATGTGCCTAATAATGCAACGCTATCCATAGCAGGCGATATTGATAAAGCACAAACCAAAGCCCTAATTGCCAAGTATTTTAACGAAATTAAAAGAGGCACTAAAGAAATACCAAGACCAAGCATTACGGCTCCTGATATGGGCGGTGAAGTAAAAGAAGAGGTATTTGATAATATACAACTTTCGGCCGTTATGTATGGCTATAGAATGCCAAAACAAGGCACCGATGATTATTATGCTTTACAAATGTTAACTACCTTGCTTTCTGGTGGTCAAAGTTCGCGGCTATACAAAGAGTTGGTAGATAAAGAAGAAGTGGCCGCACAAGTATTTGCGTTTCCTTACTCCTTAGAAGAAGGAGGCCTTTTTATTACCATTGGCCTGGCCAACTTAGGTAAATCGCCCGAAGATTTAGACGCAGCAATGCAAACCCAAATCGATTTGGTAAAAGCCGAATTGATTAGCGACACCGAGTACCAAAAGCTTCAAAATCAAATGGAAAATAATTTTGTTTCGAGCAACTCAACCGTACAAGGTGTGGCCGAAAGTTTGGCCGATTACTATGTGTATTTTGGAGATGCCAACTTGATTAATAGTGAAATTGACCGCTATATGAAAGTAACCAAAGAAGACATTATGAATGTTGCTAAAAAGTATTTAACAAAAGATAACCGAGTGAATCTTTATTACTTGCCAAAATCAGCACAGCAAAAGCCTACTGACCCGGCTGCCGAAACAGATAACTAATTTTCTAAAGAATAAACTCCAATAGTTACGCCATTGCGAGGAACAGCGAAGCAATCTGAGTAACCATTTTGAGAGTCTTTTTTAGAACTTACTAAAACAATTTTACAATGAAAAAATTATTTATATACATACTTGCACTGGGCTTTGTTGGCACTGCCAACGCACAAGTAGATCGATCAAAACTACCTGCACCAGCCCCTGCAAAGTCGATTCAAATCGGAGATTATGAATCGTTTACACTTAAAAATGGAATGAAAGTGTTTGTGGTGGAAAACCATAAATTACCTCGTGTAACCCTTAGCTTAGTATTTGACCACGAACCCGTAATGGAAGGTGAAAATGCCGGCTATGTAGATATGGTAGGCACAATGCTTCGTAGAGGCACTACTACCAGAACCAAAGAACAATTAGACGAAGCCATTGATTTTATTGGTGCAAATTTGGATGCCTCTGCCACTTCGGTGTATGCTTCTTCCTTAACAAAACACCAAGATAAATTGCTGGCACTAATGTCAGACATATTATTTAACCCTACTTTTCCTGAAGAAGAATTAGAGAAGATTAAGACTCAAACTATTTCTGGTTTAGCGGCTAATAAAGAAGATGCCAATAGTATTTCGAGCAATGTTACCACGGCTTTGGTGTATGGCAAAAATCATCCTTATGGTACGTTAACTACCGAAGAAACCGTAGGAAATATTAAGATTGAGGACATCAAAAATTATTACCAAACTTATTTTAAACCCAATATTGCTTATTTAGCTATTGTGGGCGACATCAATAAGAAAGCAGCCCAAAAGCTGGTAAAAAAATACTTTAGCAAATGGGAGCAAGGCGATATACCAACACCGAGTTATGAAATGCCAAAAGCCCCTGAAAAAACGTTTGTGGTATTGGTAGATAAGCCTTCGGCTGTGCAATCGGTTATTGATATTACCTACCCAGTAGCATTAAAAACCGGAACGCCCGATGTTATTAAAGCACGTGTTTTAAACCAAATTTTAGGTGGAGGTTCTTCTGCCAGATTATTTACAAACCTTAGAGAAGACAAAGGATATACCTATGGTGCTTATTCATCCTTAAGCAGCGATGAGTTAGTGGGCGCTTTTAGTGCTTCTGCCAGTGTGCGAAACGAAGTAACTGATAGTGCATTTAATGAGTTCATTATCGAACTAAATAAAATTAAAACAGAGGATGTAGCTGAAGAGGAAATTAACTTAGCAAAAAGTTCTATTGCTGGCAGCTTTGCTCGTTCGTTAGAGCGCCCTCAAACGGTAGCTCGATTTGCCATTAACACTGCTCGCTATAATTTACCCGAGGATTATTATAGCAGCTACCTTAAAAAGGTACAGGCCGTTTCCATTGCAGATGTAAAAGCCACGGCTCAAAAATACATTCATCCTGATAAGGCCTATTTTACCGTAGTAGGTAAAGCTTCGGAAATTAAAGACAAGCTAGCTGCATTTGGAGAAGTTAAATACTTTGATAATTACGGCAATGAATACACCCCAAGCGATGCACCCCAACTACCAGCCGACCTAACAGCCGAAAAAGTAATGGCTAACTATGTAAAAGCCATAGGTGGAGAGGAAACCATTTTGGCCATTAAGTCTATTAAAACAGTGAGTGAAGCAGAAATCCAAGGGCAAAAATTATCATTTACCGCAATTAAGGTAAGTCCTAATAAATCGTATGTATCCATTATGATGGGGGGTGCTATGGAAATGCAAAAAGTAATATTTGACGGCACAAATTATGCGGAGTATGCGCAAGGTGCTAAAGCACCCAATGACGAAAATAAAACCAAAGATGCGCTTATTGAGGCTGCTCTTGTTCCTGAGTTAAACTACACAACATTGGGTGTTACAACTAAATTGGAAGCGGTTGAAAAAGTAGGCGATAACTATGCGTATTCTGTAAGCGTTGTGTATCCATCAGGCAAAAAAATAACTAATTATTACGATACAGAATCAGGGCTTAAAGTGAGAGTCGCTAATTTTATTGCTACCCCACAAGGAGAGGTTACTCAAAATATTGATTACCTTGATTACGCAGAGGAGTCTGGTGTATTACTCCCTCACACGGTAGTTATCCCTATGGGACCAATGAAACTAGAAGCAAAAACGATTGCTGTTGAGGTGAACGAACCCATTGATGAGACTGTTTTTAAGATAGAGTAGTTTATTCAAAAAAAGGTATCTATTCAGCCAAAAAAACGTGGCCACAAAGGCTACAAGACTCTAAGAACCACTAAATCAGTACTAAAAATGCAAACTATTTCGTAGAACTTTGAGCCTTGGTGTCTTAGTGGCTAAAAAGGACACTATATTGGCTGAATAGATACAAAAAAAGGTATAAAAAAGACCAGCACAGTAGTGCTGGTCTTTTTTATTGTAGTAATCCCAAGTCATGTATTTGTGTACACATAAAAGTACACCCTCCCTATCTTACACCAAGGCAGAGATTTTAGATAATTAGTGTCTCTAAGAAAACAGGTCTTTTTTTATAAAATGGATTATTATTGATAAGGTTTTTATTTGTTTCTATGTGTTGATTCGCCAACTGGCGGATTAAGCGATTAGAAAAAATGAAAAGATTGCAATAGGAAATATTTTTAATTATGAGGTGTTTTTCTTAGAGGCACTAATTATAAATAGAACTCAATAGTTTACGAGTGCTATCTCTTAAGAATGAGGGTTACACATTGCAAAATGAGGTTGTAATCCCCAACTTTGCAACTGATTAATAAATTTTGATATATGATTAATAAAAGAACTATTTGGGCGGCAATGTTATTGAGTTCTATATTGTTTTCTTCGTTTGCTTATTATGCCTACCAAATAATATATACGCCTAATTTGCAGGTGGGCAAAGAAAAAACCTATATAATGATTCCTGCCAAAGGGGGCTTTGATGCCGTACGTGACACACTTTATAAATACAATATTGTGCAAGATGTGGTATCGTTTAGTTTTTTAGCCAAGCTAATGAATTATACCGAAGCAGTAAAGCCCGGTATTTACGAAATTGCCCCCAATATGACTAATATTGGAGCCATCCGGTTGTTGAGGGCGGGTAACCAAATAGCCACTTTTGTTACATTTAGCTACGGACGCACACTGGCAGATATTGCCGACCCTATCACTAAAAACATAGCCTTAACATCTGGCGAGTTTTTAGCGGCAGTTGATAGCTATACAGAAAAGAACGAGGATGGTTTTACGAAGGAAACTATTATTGGGATGTTTATTCCCAATACCTATCAAGTGTATTATACGGTTACGGCAGATAACTTGATTAAAAAATTAAATACGGAATATCACCAATTTTGGAATGATGAGCGGCTCTTAAAAGCAAATGAATTAGGCTTAACCCCCAAAGAGGTTAGCACGCTAGCCTCTATTGTACAGGCCGAAAGCGTAAAAGTAGATGAATCGCCCATTATAGCGGGTCTGTATTATAACCGATTAAAAAGAGGCATTCCTTTGCAAGCCGACCCAACTTTAATTTTTGCAGCAGGTGATTTTACCATTAAAAGAGTGCTTAATAAGCACAAAGAAATTGATTCGCCTTATAATACGTATAAATACCAAGGTTTGCCTCCCGGCCCAATTAATATGCCCAGCATACAATCGATCGATGCCGTTTTAAATTACGCAACCCATAGCTATATTTATATGTGCGCTAAGGAAGATTTTTCGGGATACCATAATTTTACATCGAGCCTTAGCCAACATAATGTAAATGCAAAAAAATATCAACGAGCTTTAAGTGCCGAAATGCGCAAAGGTCGTTTAATGAAAAACCAATAAACAAATAGTATGTTTAAGGCAACATCGGAACTTAGAGTACGGTATGTAGAAACCGACCAAATGGGGTACTCGCACCATAGTAATTACATTATTTATTACGAATATGGTCGAGTAGAAGCCCTTCGAAGCTTAGGGATGAGTTATAAAGAGCTGGAAGGTTCTGGTGTAATGATGCCTGTAATTGACAGTGGATCGAAGTACCTAAAGCCAGCCCTTTACGATGATTTAATAAAGATTGAAGTAATAGTGCCAAGTTTGCCTACTGTAAGGATGAGATTTGAGTATAAATTATATGTTAACGATGTACTCATTAATGAAGGCCATACCACGCTGGCTTTTGTAGATATAAAAACAGGACGACCTATGCGACCTCCTAACTCAATGCTCCATTTATTAAAACCGTTTTATGAATAAGCAAAAAAATCGGTTAATAGCTTACCTAAAAAGCCACCCTGTTTTAGAGCATGCGGTTCTTTTTTTAAAGCGGATTAGGTTTAAGGGTGATAAAATATCGCTCTATTTTTTAATAAAAACATTTATAGAAAAGGTTCAGAAAGATGAAATTTTAGAAAGAGCCAATGCGGTGGCTTTTAGTTTTACCATGTCTATTTTTCCAGCTATTTTATTTCTGTTTACCTTAATCCCTTTTATTCATAATTTTATTCCTTCGGTAAATAGTGCCAGCATTATGGAGTTTATGGGTACTTTAATGCCGCCCAGCATGTTCGAAACCATGCAGGCAACTATTCAAGATATTGTAAGCCATTCGCGTGGAGGCTTGTTGACTTTTGGTGCATTAATGGCGTTGTTTTTAGCAACTAATGGCACAATGAGCTTGATGGTGGCTTTTAATAACAGGTATCAAACGGCAAAAAAAAGGGGGTATCTAAAGATGAGGTTAATTGCTATTGGGCTAACACTCATAATGGCATTTGTAATGGTATTGGCTATTTTATTACTTATTGGGGGGCAAATAGCTATTGATTACCTCGTGGAGGTTTCGTTTTTTGATATTGATAGTTATGTGCTCTATCTGGCTAAGTTTGTGCGACTTCTAGTATTATTTATTGTTTTTGCTATTGCCATTTCTTCGCTGTTCTTTTTTGGCTCAGAAGTGCATCAAAAATGGAGCTTTTTTTCTTATGGCTCTATTAGTGCTACGATATTAACCTTGGGTGTTTCCTATATTTTCTCCACCTATATTTCGAGCTTTGGCACCTATAATAAGTTGTATGGCTCTATTGGAGCTATGTTGGCTTTAATGTTTTGGATTATGCTTGTCTCTATTATTTTATTGGTTTGTTATGAGATTAATGCCAGCGTTCACCATGCCATTCAGCTTACCAAGGATAAAAAAAAGCACCACATTTTGGAAGAAGGATAAAAAAAACCTACTCCTGTATTGCATAAAAAAATAGAACTGCTACATTTGCACTCCAATTCACGAGCCAGAGGTTTGCTATCCCAATAATGATTGGAAAAAGCAACCCTCAATCTCACAGAGGAGTGGCAGTCCCGATAGCTATCGGGAGGTCGAATGCCTCAAAAGATACAGAGGAGTGGCAGAGTGGTCGAATGCACTGGTCTTGAAAACCAGCGTACTGTAAGGTACCGGGGGTTCGAATCCCTCCTCCTCTGCTCAAATTCATAGAACTTGTTGATTATCAGCAAGTTCTATTTTTTTGGGATGACAACGAGGGATGACAAATGCATTATCATAAGTCATTTAAACTTAACTTTCAATCATTAATTGATGCTATTACCTGCATCACAACCTAGTTTTAGGTTTCATGATTTCAAAACAGTGGCAACTACGGAAACTAATAATTATCTTTGCACTGACTCTACACAGAATTATTTATTAAAATAATTTCAACTTTTTATGATCGGCACGTATTTATAAGTAGATTTTTAAAGCATTAAATTCTTTGGGCAGGTGCAATACCTGTCCAATTCCTTACTTGATGATTTGACTATCTGAAGGAAAAAGAATTTTAGAGATGGTCACTTAGGCACCTACTAATTGGGAATGTTCAATATTATCAGCCATCACCATTCTATTGATCAGGTTGTTAAAGATTGATCCTTTAGCCTACGAACGGTTTAATTGGTAGCAAAATTCGTTAAAATACCTATTAATATTAAAGTCGCTTACCCAAGAAAAGGTTGTTCTAATCCAAGACTTTACTTGATGTATCATTGTATGAAGGGCTTTAAAATTTAGTCCATTATTACTCGGTATTTGGGCAATATTGAAGGTGCTGGCTAATGTACTATTATTTAATTTTTAAGAAATCAAAATCAAAAAGCTCCACTTCATAAAATAGTTCAGTAAGAAAATCGCTCAATATTTTATAAAACTAAATATTTAGTTATTATTCGTTACTTTTGATGATACGTTATATTGAAATCTATTGCGATAGATTTTAATATTCAGAAAAAAATCGAACAAAAAAAGAACTTTCTCAACATTCAAATCATCATAAAAAGATTAGAGCAGGGTTCAGGTTATTATATAAACGGAGCAAATGCTGAAAATATATAATCTAGTTTTGCGTTAAATTAATCCCCATAGAACCAGATTCGTGCAAATAATATAAACAAGCTAATATGAAGCGCAAGCTATTAATAGGAGTTGGTGTAATTACTGTTTTGTTGGTTGGCTACTTAATGCTAAACGGTGGCGGTAATACCAATGCATCTGATATTTTAATTACTGTAGAAAGAGGCAAATTTCAAGTTGAAGTAGAAACCACTGGTGAACTGGAGGCCAAGAACTCTGTTAAAATTTATGGCCCTCGTAAATTACGAGAGCATCGAATTTACCAGGTTAAAATAGATAAAATAGTAGAGGAAGGCACCGAAGTGCAAAAAGGAGGATGGATTGCCACACTTGATAGGTCAGAGTTGATGTCAAAGGTGCAGGATGCACAATTGGAGGTGGATAAATCTATGTCTCAATTTACGCAAACCAGGCTTGATACTACCTTGCAAATGAGATTAGCCAGAGATGAAATAATTAATCTTAATTACACGATTGAAGAAAAGAAAATCATACTGGATCAAAGCAAATTTGAGCCTCCCGCTACCATAAAGCAAAACGAAATTAATCTTGAAAAAGCAAAACGAGCCTATACACAAGCAACCGAAAATTATAAGATTAAGCAAGAACAGAATATAGCCAAAATGCAAGAGGTAAATGCGAACCTCCGGAAAGCACAAAATAGATTTTCTTCGTTAAATGCATTAATGGAAGAGTTTACCATTACAGCTCCTGAAGATGGTATGCTTATTTACCAAAAAGACGGGGATGGAAAGGCTAAAAAAGAAGGCTCAACCATTAGTGCCTGGGATCCTGTGGTAGCCACCTTGCCAGATTTATCTGTAATGATATCAAAAACCTATATAAATGAGGTAGATGTTAGAAAAATAAAAAATGGACAAATAGTGGAACTGAGCTTAGATGCATTTCCGGAAAAAAAATTAGCGGGCACAGTAGTTAAAGTGGCCAATGTTGGCGAGCAAAGACCTAATTCTGATGCCAAGGTTTTTCAAGTAAACATTCAAATTGAAGGTAGAGACGATTTACTAAGACCTTCTATGACAACCAGCAACAAAATAATTATAAGTGACGAACATTCGGTTACCTTTATTCCACTGGAATGCCTGCATTCTCAGGATGATTCGATTACTTATGTTTTTATCAAAGATGGACTCTCGATAAGGAAACAAGAAGTTCAGATTGGCAATAATAATTTGAATGAAGTGATTATACGTATAGGTGTAGAAGAAGGTGATCGTTTATATTTATCAGTTCCAAAAGGTCAAGAGGGGAGTGCAATCAATTTATTGCCCGAATTAGATGGCTTAAGAAACTTACCTGAGGTAACGAAAGAGGACTCGAAACCTAACGATAAACCAAAGAGGAGAGATGGTAAATATAGAAAAAGTGGAGAGGGCAAGAAGGGGGCTGGTTTTTCTAAAGAAAAAAAGAAACCTGCTAAATGAAATTAAAGAGCTTATTTACAGAGAGGTATCTTTCAAATGTGTATGTAGCGTTAGATTCAGTTTTAGCTAATAAGCTTCGGTCTTTGCTTACCGCACTTGGAATCATTTTTGGTGTTGCTGCTGTAATAGCTATGCTAGCTATTGGTAATGGTGCTCAGCAAGAAATCCTTAACCAAATTAAGTTGGTAGGGGTAAACAACATTGTTATTACACCCATTGTTCAGCAATTAGAAAATAAGGTGAGTGAAGAATTGGGATCAGATGAAAAAGTAAAATTTTCACCAGGCCTTACACTCAAAGATGTTGAAGGTTTAATTAAACTAATGCCCGGTATTGCCAATATAAGCCCAGAGATTCTTATAGAAACCTACTTAATAAAAAATGGTACCCGAAGATCGGCAAAACTTGTAGGTGTAAACCCAGCTTACTTTGAGTTAACCAATTTTAGTTTGTTGGAAGGCGTAATGTTTAGTAAGAGGCAGATGGAGTACGGTGACCCTGTTTGCATTATTGGTAATAGCATAAAAATTAAGTTTTTTCCTACGGAGGATCCAATTGGTAAATCAATTAAAATGGGAGGGGTTTGGCTTAAGGTAATTGGTGTATTAGAACCTCGTTTTGTGTCAGAAGCAAGTATTTCTAATTTAGGAATCAGAGATTATAATATGGATGTATATACAACCATCCAAACTGTATTGGTGCGGTATAAAAATCGGGATTTGGTTACTGAAGCAATGATAAGAGCAGCCAATTCTAATGAAAATGATGATGGTAGCGAAAAAGAGGCCAAACCACGAAAAAACTATCATCAGCTTGATAGGTTGGTAGTGCAAGTTAATGAAACAGGCGTGCTGATGCCTACAGCAGAGGTGCTTTCCAGGTATTTAGAACGAAGGCATTTTGGTGTGATTGATTATGAAATTACCATACCAGAGCTTTTATTAAAACAGCAACAACGAACCAAAAGCATCTTTAATTTTGTGCTTGGAGCCATTGCCGGTATTTCGTTATTGGTGGGGGGTATTGGTATTATGAATATTATGCTAGCCTCAGTAATGGAGCGTATTAAAGAAATTGGGCTTCGCCTTTCCATTGGGGCTCGTAAAGAAGACATTATAATGCAATTTTTAAACGAAGCCGTGATGATTAGTGTTTCTGGTGGAATTATAGGGGTAGTTTTAGGAATTATTATGGCAGCCATTGTTTCTAATGTAGCCGAAATACCAACTATTATATCTCCCTTTTCAATCATATTATCTTTTGGTGTAGCAGCCACTGTGGGGTTAATTTTTGGTATTGCACCTGCTAAAAAAGCTGCCGAACAAGACCCAATAACCTCATTAAGACATGAATAAATACACATTCCTTTCAATGGCGGCTTTGCTCATTGTTTCTGGGCTAAAAGCGCAAACAAACAGTTACTCCCTAGCCGATATAGTACAATTGGCTCGTTCTCAGTCAACCGCTTGGTTAAGTGCCGAAACACGTAAAGAAAACGAGTACTGGCAGTATAAAACCTTTCGGTCTGATTATAACCCGCAATTGCTGTTATCGGGCACATTGCCCGCCTATAACAAGAGTGTTACCCCTGTTACACAGCCCGATGGTAATGTTATTTTCCGCGATTTGAATAATAATACATTGCAGCTAAACTTGGGTTTAAGTCAGGTAATTGGCCCAACAGGAGGTACCGTTTCGGTTTATACGGATATGAGCCGCTACGATGATTTTATTCAAGATTATGTACAATATAGCGGTCAGCCGGTATCGGTTAGCTTAAACCAGCCCATATTTCAGTTTAACCCATTTAAATGGAATCGTATAATAAAGCCATTGGTTTATGAGGAATCTCAAAAAAGATATTTTGAAGAATTGGAGATGGTTTCGATTAATGCCACCAGGCGATACTTTGATCTGCTGTTAGCACAAATTAATTTGGAGATTGCTAGCAAAAATGTAGAAAGCAACGATACCATTTACCAAATAGCTAAAGGGCGGTATAATCTTGGTAAAATTACCGAAAACGATCTCTTGCAATTAGAGCTTAATCTGGTAAATTCAAACCTGGATATATCAAAGGCATTGGTAGAACAGCAATCTGCAACTCTTAACTTAAAAACATTTATTGGCTTGTCAGATAACGAATCTATCCTATTGATTTTACCGGAAAATATTCCTGAATTTTCTGTTGATGAAAACATTGCCTTAGCCGAGGCGCAGAAAAATAAAGTAGATATGGTTAGTTTTAAACGAAGGCAGTTAGAAGCTAAACAGGAAGTAACCCGAGCCAGAAGAGCCAGTGGGGTAAATATGAATTTGCAGGCAGCTTATGGGTTAACTAATCAGGGACAATCGGTAAGCGATGTTTACCAAAACCCTGCAGATGCCTTGCGTATTGGGTTGCAAATGAGCGTACCCCTTGTTGATTGGGGCAGGCAAAAGGCCAGAATTATGACAGCCGAGGCCAATATGAAATTGGTGGAGTACCAGTTGATTCAGGATGAAGTTACTTTTGAACAGGACATTTTAACCGAAGTGCGTAACTTTAATATGCTGCGTGTACAATTAAAAGCAAGAATTAAATCAGATGATATAGCCGACAGGGCATATAATATCTCTAAACAACTTTTTCTTATTGGCAAAATTTCGATTACCGACCTTAATCAGGCACTGGCAGCAAAAGATAGGGCTAAACAAAACTATGTGGCCACATTACGAGATTTTTGGATAGGCTATTACCAACTACGCGAAAAAACGCTGTACGATTTTCATAACAACCAACTTTTGGTGAGGGATATTCAAACGGATTAAGGATAAAAAATTACCTTTTTCAACTCACAAATTTTGAATGAAAGAATTTTTCTTTCATTCTGCAAGTACGGAGGGTGTGGTCATGCCTGCGGGCCGTAATACTGGCATTTTTTAAAAACACGCATGTCGCTTCGCAACCGTAGCGGACGCGGTGAAGCTTTAGCGTAAGCACAGAAACTGCCAAAGCCCCCGCCATTTGATGGGGGCAACGCAAAGCCACCTTCTAAAGAGGGTGGCTTTTTACTTAGTATCACATGGAGATACTATCGCATAAATTCATTAACTTTACATATATGATTGAAACGTTCGGTTGTAAACATACCGAAAAGGTATGGAATGGAATTATTGTTAAAAAATGGAGTGAAGATGTAGTGAATCGTGCTCTATCTAAACTATTTATGCTTAATGCAGCTGTAGAAATTAAAGACTTAACAATTCCACCGTCTAATCGATTACATAAATTAAAAGGAAATATGAATACCTATTGGGCAATAAGTATTCATAACCAATGGAGAATAATATTTAAATGGGCTAATTCAAATGCCTACGATGTTCAAATAATAGATTATCACTAATGCAAAAAACAAATATACATCCAGGAGAAATTTTAAATCAGGAGTTTATTATCCCTATGGGATTAACTGCTTATCGGTTAGCTAAATCTATTGGTGTACAACAAACTAGAATAAGCCTAATTATAAAAGAAAAAAGAGCCATTACTGCAGATACTGCTATTCGATTATCTAAGTTTTTTGGCACCTCCGAAGAATTTTGGCTGAATTTGCAGAGAGAATATGATTTAAGAAACGCTCATCAAGCTAAAGAAGACGAATTTATTCGCATTAAAAAGTTTGAATATGTTTAATTTTTAAAAGCTGAGTCCACTCCGAAAACAGGCAATTTTCACAAAAAGAGTTGTTTTGGATGAGATTTCCATTTTTCGAGATTCGTTGATGCCTGAGTATCAACTAATTGAGGAAAATAAAAAGGTCGCCAAAAGAAACTTTTTTGGTTTTGGGTGTTTTCGGAGTGGACTCAAAGCTAATACTCCCCACATAATTAAAAGGAGTAATTGCTTTTAACTCCTTTTTTAATTTAAAGCTCATTTAAAATCAATTTAAAGCTCATTATTAGTGTATATTGCACTATATTTGATTTTAAAATGAGCTTTATTTTAATTTCGTTACAAAATGCTTGATACCAAAAGTGAAGTAGTTCTAGATTTTATAAAAGATAATCCTTCTTTATCATCAAAAGAAATTCATACGGGGTTGCAATTAAAGGTTGGCTATGCAACGGTTAAAAGAGTTTTAACTAAACTAAATTTAGAAAAACTTATTTTAACAAAAGGGAAAGGGAAAGGAACAAAATATGAAATCGCTCCTTCTTATAAATTGTTCTATAAAATTGATGTTGATAATTACTTTGAAGAAGAAGTTGATGACCGTGAAATCCATCAATATTTCGAGCTAAACCTTATTTCATCAATTCTTAAGAGCGTAAGCTTGTTTACAAATGCCGAATCCGAAAAATTAAATGATTTACAAGACAAGTACGAACAAAATATTGCTCAATTATCTACTACTCAATACAAAAATGAACTAGAACGATTAGCTATTGACTTAAGTTGGAAATCATCACAAATTGAGGGTAACACCTACTCTCTTTTAGAAACAGAAAGGCTTTTAAAAGAACGACAGACAGCTGGAGGGAAAACTAAAGAGGAAGCTATTATGCTCTTAAATCATAAAGATGCGTTAGATTTTATTATAGAAACACCATGTTATATTACTCCGTTAACAATCGCATGCATCAAAGATATTCATAGTATTTTAATAAAGGATTTAGGTATCGAAAGAAATATAAGAAACAGAAGAGTGGGTATTTCTGGCACAAATTATAGGCCTTTGGATAATGAATTTCAAATTAAAGAGGCACTTCAGGGTATGTGCGATTTGGTAAGTAGGACTAAAGGAGTTTTTGAGAAGGCGTTTCTAGTATTAATTTTAATATCATACATTCAACCATTTGGCGATGGCAATAAAAGAACTGCTAGAATTTTAAGTAATGCGATTTTAATAAATAATGATTATTGTCCAATTTCATTTCGTACAATAGACTCAATTGAGTATAAAAAAGCCCTATTAATTTTTTATGAGCAAAATAATATTACTGCCTTTAAAAAAATATTTATCAATCAATTTGAGTTTGCTGTTAATACCTATTTTTAAAAATCAAAAAGCTAATACCTCCCCACATAATTAAAAGGAGTAATTGCTTTTAGCTCCTTTTTAATCGCATCCGGAACAGTTAAACCATCTATAAAAGTAGCCATAGAAGCTTGCGTAATTTCCTCATTAGTACGAGTAAGGTCTTTAAGTGCTTCGTAGGGTTTCGGAAAACCCTCTCTTCGTAATATATTTTGAATGCCCTCGGCCACCACGGCCCAGTTATCTTCCAAGTCAGCATTAATGGCTGCTTGGTTAAGCTCCAATTTATTAATGCCTTTTACCACCGAGTTTAAAGCAATAACCATATGCCCCAAGGGTACACCCACATTTCGAAGCACGGTAGAATCCGTTAAATCGCGCTGCAAGCGTGAGATGGGTAACTTGGCCGATAAATGTTCTAAAATAGCATTAGCCATTCCAAAATTACCTTCGGCATTTTCAAAATCAATAGGGTTTACTTTATGCGGCATAGCCGATGAGCCAATTTCGCCTGCTTTAATTTTCTGTTTAAAATAGCCCATCGAAATGTATTGCCATATATCTCTGGTAAAATCAATTAGTATGGTGTTAATGCGCTTAAAACAATCAAATAGCTCTGCAAGGTGGTCGTAGTGCTCAATTTGAGTAGTAGGATAGCTGCGGGATAGCTTTAGAGTTTCAAACACAAATTGATCAGCAAACATATCCCAGTCTTCAGCAGGGTAGGCCACATAATGTGCATTCATATTGCCCGTGGCTCCTCCAAATTTGGCGCCATAAGGTATCTCTTCCAGTACTTCCAGTTGCCCAAAAATACGCGCATGGAAAACCGCCATTTCTTTGCCAAGCAAGGTGGGCGATGCAGGTTGCCCGTGGGTTTTGGCAAGCATAGGTATTTCATCCCAAAGTTCTACCATTTTATAAATTAAGCCATCCACCTCATGTATTAAAGGGGTAATTACATCAGCAATTCCTTCTTTTAAAGAGAGCGGAATGGCGGTATTATTAATATCTTGGGAGGTTAACCCAAAATGGATAAACTCTTTAAAGTATGCCAAACCTAGCTTATCAAAGGCCTCTTTTAAAAAATACTCTACTGCTTTTACATCGTGGTTAGTGGTTTTTTCTAATTCTTTTATACGTAGTGCATCTTTCTCCGAAAAATTTTCATATAGCCTCCGCAAGGCCTCATACTGCGATGCATCAATATCCTCCAACTGAGGCAGGGGCAACTCACAAAGGGCAATAAAGTATTCAATTTCAACCTGTACACGGTAATAGATTAATCCATACTCAGAAAAATAAGGAGATAATTGTGCTGTTTGGTTAGCATACCGACCATCTATGGGAGAAATTGCAGAAAGTGGATTCATAATTATTGAACTGTAAAAATTAAGATACAAAAATATTGAAATTTGATGAGCGGAACTACTTTACTACCCAAGAATGTTAATTTTGCCTACCAACCTTGTTCGCCAACAAATGCAAGACAGGAGTAGCATTTTTATATAATGAAAGTACTATACTATTTACTTATTTTTTTTAGTATTATAAATGCAGCTAAAGCACAAAATATGCCTACAGAGAGTAATGTAAGCATTAGTAGAGCTGTGGACAAAATAAATATTGATGGTGTTTTAGACGAGCAAACTTGGCTTAAAGCCGATGTGGCTAAAGACTTTTACCTGTCGTATCCGGTTGATAATGATTTTGCAACATCGCAAACGGAAGTTCGAATTTCCTTTGATGATAACTTTATGTACTTTGGAATTATATGTTACGACCCAACCCCTGGCAAATATATTGTGGAATCGTTGCGTAGAGATTGGAGTTTTAGTAACACAGAAAATGTAGGTATTTACATCGACCCCTTCAATGATAAAACCAACGGGTTTAGCTTTAACCTTTCGCCATACAATGTGCAGCGCGAAGGACTTATAGCTAACGCCAGAGATATTAGTACCGATTGGGATAATAAATGGTATTCTCAGGTTACTAATTTTGAGGATAAATGGATTGCTGAAATTGCCATTCCCTTTAAAACGCTTCGATACAAAGATAACCTTACCGAGTGGAATATACAGTTTATAAGAAACGATGTAAAAAACAATGAAATTTCGGCTTGGACAGCAGTGCCACAACAGTTTAGAGCCAGTAATTTAGGGTTTGCCGGAAAACTAAGTTGGAACGACCCTCCACCTCCGCCCAAACCCAATGTTTCAATTATTCCTTATGTTTTGGGTCAGGTTACGAAAGATTACGAAGCAGAAACTGATTTTGAACCAGTGGGGAAAGTAGGGTTAGATGCTAAAATTGCTGTAACATCTTCGTTAAATTTAGACTTAACAGTAAATCCTGATTTTTCGCAGGTAGAAGTGGATCAACAAATTGTAAACCTTGATAGGTTTGAGTTGTTTTTTCCGGAAAGGCGTCAGTTTTTTCTTGAAAACAGTGATTTATATGCCAGATCAGGATTTCCTTCATCCAGGGCTTTTTTTAGCAGAAGAATTGGTATTGCCAGCGATACCAGTGGAAACAGGGTTGAAGTGCCCATCGTATTTGGTGCCAGATTAAGTGGTAAAATAAATAAAGATTGGCGCATAGGCTTAATGAATATGCAAACCGCAGCTCGTAAAGGAGGCGTACTGCCCGGTGCCGAAAATTTGAATAATGGCTATAACCTTGCAGGTCAAAATTATACGGCTGCGGTTGTTCAACGCCAACTTTGGTCTCGTTCTAATATAGGCGCCATATTTGTTAACAGGCAAGCCACCCAATACGACCCTACCGATACAACAAATTCTACTTCGGCATTTAACAGGGTAGCCGGAATAGATTTTAATTTTGCTGATAAAACTAATACTTGGTTGGCCAATGTGTATTTACACAACTCATTTGATCCAGTAAAAAAGAAAAATTCTTTTGCACAAGGTGCTTTTATGGGATACCGAACACGGTACTGGTCTATTAATTATTTTCATAATTACATAGGCGAGGGCTATAATGCAGAAGTTGGGTTTGTGCCACGCAAAGGCACATTTAATATTGGCACTTTTAGAACCCAGTATATCATCTATCCTAAAACCGAGTCGCTGGTTACCATTAAACCAGGAATTAACCTAACCTATACATTAATACCCAATGGCCCGCTTGCAGATAGAGAAGCAGGGGCAGATGTAGAATTTGCCTTTATTAATACAAGTGTATTATCAGTGGCGGTTAATCAGCAGTTTACTCATTTATTTAGAGATTTTGACCCCACTCGAACAGGTGGAGAACCCTTGCCCGCAGGCACAGGTTATACGTGGGCTTCTGGTAGAGTAAGATTTTCATCTGATAGAAGGCCTGCATTTAGTTATTCCTTAACAGGGAATTACGGGAGTTATTATAACGGTACCAGGTTAACGGCTTCAACAAATATTGGCTATAGGTTTAGGCCACTTGGCAGCATTTTTATGGAGGTTATCTATAATGATGTGAAACTACCAGAACCTTACAGCAGCACTAATTTTTGGTTAATTGGGCCTCGGTTCGACTTAACCTTTACAAATAGTTTATTCCTTACTACTTTTGTGCAGTATAACGAGCAGGCAAACAATGTAAACATAAACGCACGGTTTCAATGGCGTTTTGCCCCAGTATCAGATTTATTTGTGGTTTATACGGATAATTATTTTCCGGAAAATTTTACAGTAAAAAACAGGGCAATTGTTGTTAAATTTTCGTACTGGTTAAATCTATAAAAATAAAAAAATGGCATTCAGTTTTTTTAAAAGGAAGAAGAAAGAAGGTTCAGGCGAGCATTATCATTCGTTAAAAGTTATTGAAGTGGTTAGTGAAACCCCTGATGCAATTAGCATTGTATTTGCCCAACCCGAACCAAAGCTTGCCTATAAATCGGGGCAATTTCTTACCCTCATTGCAGATATAAATGGCAAAAGTGTAAGGCGCGCCTATTCACTTAGTTCATCTCCATACACCGATGAGCATTTAGCAGTAACCATTAAAAGGGTTGAGGGCGGTTTAATGTCGAATTACTTAAATGATACCGTTAAAGCAGGGGATAAGATTGATGTAATGGAGCCGATGGGTCATTTTACTTCGGAGTTTAATGCCAGCAATAAGCGTCATATTGTTATGTTTGGTGGAGGCAGCGGTATTACACCACTCATGTCGCATGCTAAATCAGCATTAACCCAAGAGCCTAACAGCATAGTTTCGCTTATTTATGCCAACAGAGATATTGATTCCATTATTTTTAAGGAAGCCTTTCAAGAGTTAACGATTAAATACGAGGGTAGATTTAGAGTAATTCATATTTTAGACAATGCGCCTTTGGAGTGGCAAGGGCCCTCTGGATTACTAAACCACGAAATGTTAACAGATTTGTTTGAGCGCATTCCTAATTGGGGCATTGGCCAAACCACCTACATTATGTGTGGGCCAGAAGGCATGATGAATAATGTGGAAACCTTATTAGCGCAACAAAATATACCAGCCGACAAAGTATTTAAAGAAAGCTTTGTAGCCGGCACTATTAATAAAGATGATGGGGAGGAACCAAGTTCTGAAATTAAGGAACGCACCGTAACCATTTTATATGATGAGGAAGAATTTGAGGTAAAGGTAGGGCCTAAAGAGTCTATTTTAGATGCCGCATTAAGCTTGGAAATAGATTTACCTTACTCGTGCCAAAGTGGGTTATGCACGGCTTGCCGTGGTAAATGCACATCAGGTAGTGTAAAAATGGATGAAGAAGAAGGTCTTTCAAAAGCGGAGATTGAAGCTGGCTATGTACTGCCTTGCGTAGCGCATCCCTTAACTAATGATGTTAAAATTGAAATAGGGTAAAAGAGACACAAGACTGTTAGACGTTAGACACAAGACACAAAACATAAAACACAAGACATAAGACATAAGACATAAGACATAAGACATAAGACACAAGACACAAGACATAAGACACAAGACACAAGACACAAGACATAAGACACAAGACATAAGACACAAGACACAAGACACAAGACATAAGACACAAGACATAAGACATAAGACATAAGACATAAGACACAAGACATAAGACATAAGACATAAGACACAAGACACAAGACACAAGACATAAGATAAAAATCTCATCATTGATACCACTTTCCCGGCCTTGTGCCGGGATCCCCTTTTATAAACATTTACTATGCAACGAAACTTTCTTCCAGCCACTTTTAAAGTAACCACTTGGGAGGCTCTTAAGCCCTATTTTGATAAACTATTAACTAGAGAAATCAATTCTAAACAAGAGCTGATCCAATGGTTTAAAGATAGCAGCGAGCTAGGAGCCGTGGTTTCTGAAGATATGGCCTGGCGCTATATTAAAATGACCTGCGATACCGAAAATGAAACTATCCGAGATTATTTTAACGATTTTGTGCAAAACATTCAACCTAAAATTGCCCCAATCTCCGATGCACTTAATAAAAAAGTGGTTGAAATACCCTTTCTAAAAGAATTGCAAAAAAAAGCAGGGTATGATATTATGATTCGTGAAATTCAAAAGGAAATTGACCTTTTTCGTGAAGAAAACATTCCACTGTTTACTGATATGCAAACCGAATCGCAAAAATATGGGCAGCTAAATGGAGCGATGTCTATCGAACTGGAGGGGGAAGAATTAACGATGCAGCAAGCAGCCGTTAAACTACAAAGTACAGATAGAGACTACCGAGAAAAAGTGTATAATCTAATTTCGGCTCGTAGGCTGCAAGATAAAGAAGAGTTGGATGGTTTGTTTGATACACTTATTGCCATACGGCATAAAGTGGCCACCAATGCAGGATTTAATAATTATCGCGATTACAAATTTAAAGCAATGGGCAGGTTCGATTATTCGGCTCAAGATTGTTTTGATATGCACGACTCCATCGCACACGAAGTGGTTCCGTTGTTAAATAAAATGGCCGAAAGCCGTAAAGCTCAGTTAGGTGTTGATACCTTAAAGCCTTGGGATAAGGCCGTAGATGCAGCAGGAAAATCCCCTTTAAAAGCCTTTAACTCCGGAGCCGACCTCTTGCAAAAAAGCGTTGTTTGCTTTAATAAAATAGACCCCTATTTTGGCGAATGCTTATCCACAATGAACAAAATGGGGCATTTAGATTTAGAATCGAGAAAAGGGAAAGCCCCCGGTGGCTATAATTATCCGTTAGCCGAATCTGGTGTGCCGTTTATATTTATGAATGCCACCAGCACTTTGCGCGATATGGTTACGCTTATGCACGAAGGTGGGCATGCGGTACACGCTTTTTTAGCCGATAAGCTCGAACTCAACGATTTTAAAAATACACCTTCGGAGGTGGCCGAGTTAGCCTCTATGAGTATGGAGCTTATTAGTATGGATGGGTGGGATGTGTTTTTTGATAATGAAGATGACCTAAAACGAGCCAAAAGAGAACATTTAGAGCAACTCATAGAAACACTGCCTTGGGTGGCCACCATCGATAAATACCAACATTGGATTTACGAAAACCCCTCACACACACAAGAAGAGCGAAAAGTTGCTTGGGAAGAAATATTCGCTTCATTTGCAGATACCATTACCAATTGGGATGGCTTAGCTGAAAACAAAAGCTATTTGTGGCAAAAGCAGCTTCACCTCTACGAAGTACCTTTTTATTACATCGAGTATGGCATGGCACAGCTAGGAGCCATTGCCGTGTGGAAAAATTATAAAGAAGATAAAACCAAAGGATTAGCTGGTTATAAAGCCGCACTGGAGTTAGGCTATACCAAATCAATTCCTGCAATTTACGAGGCCGCCAATATCAAATTCGATTTTAGTAGAGGCTATATTAAAGAATTAATGGCATTTGTTAGTGCTGAATTGGAGGCCATCTAGTACTCAATCCTTACTGGTCTAGCGTTTCGCTAAAATCAATTAAAAGTCACGGGGTGACTTTATACTACGTGCAAGTCAGTCACCCCCTTGCTGATTTTTTTAAATTACGAACTTTTATTCGGGAGTGGAGGATACACAAAGGTTTATGGAGAAACATAAGGTGTATTGCTTAGAAATTTTCTTTTCCACTCAATCCGATAGCTATTTTGGATTGTGGTAGAACCCATTTTATTTTCTGTTCGAAGAATTTTTTTCGTACTTAATTCAATTGCTCCACCACCCAATCAACATAATACCTAATAACCTCCTCTTTGTTATGCTCATTATGGGTTTCGTGTCTTAGCCCATTCCAAAATTTCAAGGTTACTTTTCCTTCAGTGGCAGCGGCTCCAAATGCTTCTGAACCCTTGGGGGAAGTAATATTATCAGCGGTGCCATGTGCTAAAAGGATGGGTGTTTTTAAAGTATTGGCTATTGCAATGGCCTTTTCTCCCATGGTATTTATTTCCATAAATAAACCGGCAGTAATCCTATCGTGGTTTAGTGGGTCGTTGGCATACGCTTCCTGCTCTTTTTTAACACTCGAAATATCGGCTACATTTAGCCCGTTGGGTTGGGCTAAAGAGGGTAAAAACCGAGCACCAAACTTAGCAAGCCATAATTGAAAGCCGGCAGGTGGGTTTGCCAGCCTTAACCATGGCGAGGTAATTACACCCAAAGAAACCTCTTTAGAATTGCGGTGTAACAAAAAATTGAGCGACACATTGCCACCCATACTATGGCCATAAATAATAATAGGAGTATCAGGATGCTCTTTTCGAATCAGCACCAAAAGCTGCTCAATATCATCAAACATACATTCGATGGAAGGCGTATGCCCTCGTTTTCCTTCGGAATGGCCATGCCCTCGGTGGTCAAACCCCCAAACTTCAAGTTGATTTTCATTAAAAGCATTGGCTACATGCTCGTATCTTTTTACATGCTCGCCCATGCCGTGTACCAAGCATACTATACCATTGGGGTTTTCAACTGCCCATTGGCAACCGTGCAGGGTTAAATTATCTTTACTCTGAAAACTAAAATCCTTACCTTTCATTCCTTTTTTTATCAGCTGATGTTACGAAAAACCTCCTCTGTGTCATTCCTGCAGAGGCAGGAATCCGTCTTTTAGGACACTTATGGTATTTTTTGCATAACACCTATTACTCACCCACGTAGCAATAATACAAATTTCTAATAGCTATCCTCGTTCTTACAAAGGAGTGTTCTATTTTTGAGAAATTATAATGACTAATAAAACGTGAAAAGACCGGAATTTATTTTTGTAGGGGTAATTATTTTGGTGGCCTCTTATTTTGTTTTTAGTTACGTTACTCGAAAAAAAGAGTTTAATAATTGGGATTTAGTTACTTCCAATGCTGCTATTGTGTACGAAAGCAACTCAATCATTACTACTTGGAATAAATTAATAGAGTCTGAAGTTTGGGAAAGCATTTCTACCATTAACGAAGTAGTACAAATTAATAAAACCTTACAGCTAATAGATACCTTAAGTGGAGGTAACGGGCAGCTATCTTCCTTATTCAAAAATCATAATGCCATTATTTCGGCTCATGTAACTTCTCAGCAAAGCTATGGGTTATTATACTACATCCCTTTAGGAAAAAATGGGCACACTTTATTTTTAAATCTGCTGGCTAAGTTGGAGCAATCCGAAAAGGTAAAAAAAAGCAAGAGAGTGTATCAGGCCCAAACCATTTACGAGCTTGGTTTTAAAGAAAACAACCTATCGTACTTGGTGTATAAAAATACATTGGTGTTTAGCACCGAAGCTTTTTTGGTAGAAGACGTAGTGCGTAATATTAAAAATGAATTTAAGGCTAATTTTATCCGCAGTTACCCTTCTCTTAGTGGCAATCCGAGTTTCGCTACTGACGATGGCAATATATACATCAATGGCAATGATATTGCCTTACTAGCCAATAGTTTTTTACATGTAAAGGATAGAATTAGCGACACCGCATTTTTGGCTGGCTCCATATTTTTTGATATTACCTTGAGCGATAAAGGTTTATTTGCCAGTGGGTTTGCGTATGATACAAACGAAGCATCTCTTGTTTCAACTTTTAAGGATCAGCAAGCCGTTGCATTTAATTTAAAAGGATTAATTCCTAAAAATGCAGGTATTGTAGAGCATTTTGGGGCAACAGATTTAAACAAATGGTACGCCAATTGGGTGATCCTAAAAAAGAGTGAAGTGAGTGATAAGGAGCAAGGGGCTGCTTTTGTAAAGTTTCTAAAGAACGAATTTGCTCATATCACATTGCAATCAGTAGATAACCAACACCTTAACAAATTATTTGTAGCCGAAATGGCCGATGTGGCGGGTATGTACAATCACCTTAACAAAATAGCTGAAAAGCAAATAGCACAAACCGAAGATAGCCTATACATTGAAAACTATGCCGGTAAAGAAATTAGGCTTATTGATAATGACCCTCTTTTAACTAAATACTTTGGTTTTAAAGGGTTTGAAAGTACGTATTACCTCCTCTTTAATAATTATTTAATTATTGCAAATACCGCAGAAATCCTTCGTAATTGGTTAGTTCAAGTGGAAAACGAATCGGTATGGAGTAAATCGGTTAGGATGAATACCTTTTTTAAAAATGCCCTTAGCGAAGCCAATTACACCTATGTTACCAACTTAGAGTATAGCTGGAACTTGCAGTACGATAAATTAAATAACCCACTTAAACAGTGGGCAGATGAAAACGCTCAAGCGATAAAAGATTTTAATATACTTGCGTTCCAACTATCAAATTTAGATAATAGGTATTACGCTAATTTCCATATTAATTATGCCCCAACGCCCAAATTCGTAGCCAAACAAAATGTATTTGATGTGGCTACCATTCAATTAGCCAATCCCATTATAACTAAACCTCAGGTAGTTAAAAATCATAGAAATGGAGAGAGAGAAATAATTCTTCAAGATTCATTAACCAACCTTATGTTAATAGGGGCTAGTGGAGAGGTGTTGTGGGCAGATCCATTAGGCGAAAAAGTTAAATCAACCATTTACCAAATAGATTTTTATAAAAACAATAAACTCCAGTATTTGCTGCACTCGGATAGTACCTTGTTTTTAATAGATAGAAATGGGAATAATGTAAAGGGATACCCACTTAGTTTAGGTTTTAAAATTAATAAGATGTACTTGATTGATTACGATCGGTCTAAGAATTATAGAATTTTAATCAGCGATTATTTTGGTAATCTTAGAATGTACGATAAAGAAGGCAATATGTTAAAAGGGTGGAACCCTAGAGAATTTGGTTCTAATTTTTCTCATGATATTTTTCACCTTAGAGTGAGAGGAAAAGACAGGATATTGATACCGATGGCTAAAGGCGAAATACACCTCACTAATAGAAAGGGGGAGGAAGTGCAGGGTTTTCCACTTAACATTGGCATAAATATCTCGAATAATTTCTTTGTTCGATTAGGCGAAAATTTCGATGATACAGAATTTACCACAGTTTCAGAAGACGGTTTAGTAATACCATTCTCAATGACAGGTAAAATGTTGTCGCGCAATCAACTATTTAAAGAAACCGATCAGTCTAAATTTAGGCTTGTGGTAGAAGAGCAAGGTAAAGATTATGTGTATATTAGAAACGATTTAAATAGATTAGCCGTAATATCAAGTAATGGGGAGGTGCTTTTCGAAAAAGATTTTCCTGGCGAAAAAGAAAGGAAAGTGCAATATTATAATTTTGGAGCAGACAGGGAGCTATTTGTTATTAAGTCCAACAATAGCATCTATTTATACACTCAGCAAGGGGAGTTGTTAAATCACACTCCCCTTACCTCTGAATTTCCTATTTCAATTATTTACTTTAGTAATGAGAATGCCTGTCATCTATACCTCTCACACGAAAACACCATTGAACTAAAGAAATTTTATTTTTAGTACTAATAATTGTTTAACTACCAATTTATGAAAGCGTCTCAGATATACTATAATCTCAAAAACCTCCCTTTGGTTATCATATTAGTATGGTGTGTTAGTTTTACCGCCAACGCCTTTCAAGATGATTTATCTACGCCCAGAGCTTCGGTGCAGTATTTGGCAAAATATACCGCCAGCGACAGTGCCGATTTAGCCAAGGCCTCCTCACTTATTTCATCAAAAACAGTATTGCGTGGCAAAAAGAGAAAGCAATATATTGAAAATATACGGGAAATATTAGATGTTGAAGGCTATCAGTGGGGGTTTGATTCTATTCCTGATTCAAGTAATTATGTAATGCCAAATGGTGATGCCATTTATATCATAGCGGCTGATATTGCGCTTGAAAAGGCAGGTGATAAATGGCTAATTTCTAGCCAAACCATTAAAAATATTCCTGACCTACTTTCTGGTCTTGGGTTAGCAAAGGAGAAGCCAAGAACGGAAAATCCAGAGGAAAAACTTGATGTAACGGAGAACACGAATACTTCTCAATCAAATCCGATGGCTATCGGATCAAAGAAACAAAAAACACTTCCTAAGGTTTATCTCGATCTTTCTTCTCCAAGGAGTTTAGTTCTTGGGTTATCAGAATACCTGTCTGAAGACAACTGGCGACCCGATGTGGCACAGCAAGTAATTTATTACAAACATTTGCCCCATAGGCAAGAGCGCATAGATCTTATTTTGAAGTTAAAAAGATTTGCCGAAGGTAAAGGGATTTTAATAGACCCTGCCGCCATTCCCGATGACCCTGATTATATTGATACATTACATTTAGATGCACACGAATATGTAATTACTCCACGATTTGCCGAGCTCTATCTTGAAAAAATTGGCGACCGATGGTATTTATCAAAAGAAACAGTTGAAAAAATTCCAGTACTATTCGAAAAGGCATACCCTTTTGGGTCAGACAGGCTGTTAAACTACCTGCCTAGTAATCAATCCAAGTATTTGGGCTTAATGCTTTGGCAATATATTGCTATTTTAATGCTGGTTATTATAAGCTTTGTGTTTAATAAAGGATTGTTCTGGCTAGTTCATTATGTTATCACAAAAATTTTATTTCGATTTGGACGCAAAGAATTGGCAACAACCTATATTAAACCTGTTGTTCGGCCACTAAGCCTTATGGTGGCTTTTGCCATTATAACTATGTTCTTACCCATTTTGCAGTTGCCCGTTAAGGTATCGCATTATTTAACGTTGGTCTTTTCAGGCTTAATTCCTTTTTTTGGTACTATTGCTGCTTACAAAATAATGGACATTATTGCCCTTTATTTCGAAAAACTGGCGCATAGTACCGAGTCTTCATTAGACGATCAGCTAGTTCCTTTATTTAGAAAAATTGCCAAAACATTTATAATCATTATTGGCGGCATATATGTGTTGGCGAACCTAAACGTGCAATTGGTGCCTCTTTTGGCAACACTTTCTATTGGAGGTATTGCCTTTGCGTTGGCTGCTCAAGATACCATTAAAAACTTTTTTGGGTCGTTAATGATTTTTGTAGATAAGCCATTTCAAGTAGGGCAGTGGATAACAGCACCTGGCATTGATGGCACCGTAGAAGAAGTAGGAATTCGATCCACACGAATCCGTACATTTTCAAATTCGCTTATTTATGTACCTAATGGCAAATTAGCAGATGCAGTAATCGATAACCATGGGTTACGTTCATACCGCAGATTTACGACCCAATTAGCTGTAACCTACGACACCCCACCAGAATTGCTCGAAATATTTATTGAAGGCTTAAGAAAAATGGTACTTGAGCACCCCAAAACTAGGAAAGATTATTACCACATTTATATGAATGAGATGAACAGCCATTCATTAGATATAAAATTTTATATATTTTTTGAAGTGCCTACTTGGGGAGAAGAATTAAACTGCAGGCACGAAATTATTTTGTCTATTTTAAAACTTGCTCATAAACTAGGCATCCATTTTGCATTTCCAACACAAACCTTGCATATGCAAGAGTTCCCTGGGCAACCATCGCTATCGCCAAAGTATTCAACCGCTGATAAAGCAAGTAAGGAAATGGATGATTTTTTTAAGAATAAAAACCATTGATTGTTGATTCTTTAGTAGTAGTTTTTACAAATAATGTAACTATTCACCCATTAAAGCTACCTTTTTAGCCACTAGGGCACGAAGTCTCCAAGTTTCACAAAAAGTTATGTGCTTTAAGTTATTATTTTGTGGTTCTTTGAGCCTTTCTGTCTTCGTGGCTATGTTTTTTTGGGTGAATAGTTACCAAATAATTGAAATGATTTGAAAATCTTTTTTTGAAATGCTTGAATAAAAATAAAAAGGGTCTATTTTTGCAATCCCGAATTCGGAGCTACCTTTATAAAAGGGGGTGAAATTACGAAGTTTGGATGTTCATTTTATTAGTGTACCTGATAAAAAGGGGGGATACCAAAGCGGCCAACTGGGACGGACTGTAAATCCGTTGTCTACGACTTCGTAGGTTCGAATCCTACTCCCCCCACTGTGCTCTCCGAAGCCTTGGCGAAGGAGAGCAACCATTGAGATAATACACCAGTATTTCAATGCAAGCGGGAGTAGCTCAGCTGGTAGAGCGACAGCCTTCCAAGCTGTAGGTCGCGAGTTCGAACCTCGTCTCCCGCTCAATAGTCCTCAAAGAGGGCTGTTCTTGACTGCCGATGTAGCTCAGGGGTAGAGTGCTTCCTTGGTAAGGAAGAGGTCAGGGGTTCAAATCCCCTCATTGGCTCTATTGCTTTTGAGTAACAAAAGCAATAGCAAGTGTTAAAAAACTGCTAAATAAATGTTTTTTAACAAGCAGTAAAACTGCGTAGGCTACAAATAGTAGCTGTTCGGAACAGGTCGAATATCGACCCGTTCTATTGGTGTTTAATAAATTTGTGAAACGTAAATATTAACTAAAATAGGAATTTTCAATTATGGCTAAAGAAACCTTTGATCGTTCAAAACCGCACGTTAATATAGGTACCATTGGTCACGTTGACCATGGTAAAACTACATTAACTGCTGCGATTTCTAAAGTATTATCTGATGCAGGTCTTGCAGAAGCAACTGACTTCTCAGCAATCGATAATGCACCTGAAGAAAAAGAGAGAGGAATTACAATTAATACTTCTCACATTGAGTATGCAACAGAAAAAAGACACTACGCACACGTAGATTGTCCTGGTCACGCAGATTATGTTAAAAACATGGTTACTGGTGCTGCCCAAATGGATGGTGCTATTATCGTAGTGGCTGCAACGGATGGACCAATGCCTCAAACTAGAGAGCATATCCTTTTGTCTCGCCAGGTAGGTGTTCCTGCGTTGGTTGTTTTTATGAACAAAGTGGATTTAGTGGATGATGAAGAATTATTAGAATTAGTAGAAATGGAAATCAGAGAGCTTCTTTCTGAGTACGATTTCCCTGGTGATGATATTCCTGTTATTGCAGGTTCTGCCCTTGGTGCACTTAATGGTGAGCCAGAATGGACAGCTAAAGTAATGGACTTAATGAACGCTGTTGATGAGTACATTCCTTTACCAAAAAGAGCAATTGATAAAGATTTCTTAATGCCTGTTGAGGATGTATTCTCAATTACAGGCCGTGGTACTGTTGCTACGGGTAGAATCGAAAGAGGTATTACCAACACTGGTGATTCAGTTGACATTATCGGTATGGGTGCTGAAAATCTTAAATCAACCGTAACTGGTGTTGAGATGTTCCGTAAAATTCTTGATAGAGGAGAAGCTGGCGACAACGTTGGTATTTTATTAAGAGGAATCGAAAAAACTGACATCAAGCGTGGAATGATTATTTGTAAGCCAGGCTCGGTAAATCCTCATGCTAAATTTAAAGCTGAAGTTTACGTGCTTTCAAAAGAAGAAGGTGGACGTCATACACCATTTTTCAACAAATACCGTCCTCAGTTCTACTTTAGAACAACAGATGTAACAGGTACAATTATGCTTCCTGAAGGCGTTGAAATGGTTATGCCTGGCGATAACGTTACTATTGAAGTAGAGTTGCACAGTGCAATAGCAATGGAAAAAGGACTACGTTTTGCTATCCGTGAAGGCGGTAGAACTGTTGGTTCTGGTCAAGTTACTGAAATCCTTTAGTTAGGATAACTTTACTTATACCTAAGTGCGTTTCATAAATATTTGAAACGCACTTGTGTTATAAAAAAAAAATAGTATTTTTGCACTCCCAATTTGGGTGATGCATCAAACGGGTGTAGCTCAATTGGTAGAGTAGCGGTCTCCAAAACCGTTGGTTGGGAGTTCGAGTCTCTCCACCCGTGCAAAACATTTTAACTACTGTATTAGTATGCAAAAGTTGATAACATTTATTAAAGAATCGGTCGTAGAAATGCGAGATAAAGTTTCGTGGCCTAAGTATAAAGATTTGCAAAACAGCTCTGTGTTAGTATTGGTTGCTTCTTTAATTTTTGCATTAATGATTGGTGTATTTGATTATGCCTTTGAAAATGCACTTACGTGGTTTTATAACGCATTTTAATAACAGTTAAATGGCAAATTTAAACTGGTACGTATTAAGGGTAGTTAGCGGAAAGGAAAAGAAAATTAAGCTTTATCTGGAAACGGAAGTAGAAAGAGAAAAGCTACAAGATTATATTACTCAGGTACTAATCCCGTCTGAAAAAGTATATGAAATAAGAAACGGTAAGAAAAGAGTGCGTGAGCGTAATTTCTTTCCAGGGTATGTATTGGTAGAGGCAGACCTTACCTATGGCGAAGCAAGCCATGTTGTAAATTCTGTGCCAGGAGTTATTGGCTTTCTTGGCGATGGCGCAGGAACATCTAGAGTACCTGTTGCGCTCAGAAAAAGAGAGATTGACAGGATAATGGGCAAAGTTGAAGAGGTTGAAGAGAACGATGTTCAACTAAACGACCCTTACATTATAGGTGAAAATGTGAAAGTGATGGATGGTCCTTTCAGTGGTTTTACTGGTAGTGTAGAAGAAGTTTTTGAAGAGAAGAAAAAGCTTAATGTAATGGTGAAAATATTTGGTAGAAATACACCGGTTGAGCTTAACTATATGCAAGTTGAAAAAATAGATTAGAGGAAAATGGCTAAGGAGATTAGTGGATATCTGAAATTACAAATTAGAGGAGGAGCAGCAAATCCTTCTCCTCCAGTAGGACCAGCTTTAGGTAGTAAAGGTCTTAATATAATGGAGTTCTGTAAGCAGTTTAATGCAAGAACACAGGATAAAGCAGGGCAAGTATTGCCAGTATTAATTACAATTTTTGGAGATAAGTCTTTCGAATTTGTAATTAAAACACCTCCAGCTCCTGTGTTATTACTTGAGGCTGCCAAGAAAAAGAAGGGTTCTGCTGAACCCAATAGAATTAAAGTTGCTTCTGTAACCTGGGATCAGGTAAAAGGAATAGCAGAAACCAAAATGGCAGATCTTAATGCTTTTACGGTAGAGTCTGCAATGAAAATGGTGGCTGGTACCGCACGAAGCATGGGAATAACAGTTTCAGGTGTTGCACCTTGGGCTAACTAAGTAATTATAAGATGGGAAAATTAACAAAAAATCAAAAGGCAATCCTGGATAAGGTAGATTCTGAAAAGGAGTATGCCATTAGTGATGCATCTCAATTAATAAAAGACATTACATTTACAAAATTCGATGCTTCGGTTGATTTAGACATTCGCTTAGGAGTTGACCCTCGTAAAGCAGACCAAATGGTACGTGGTGTAGTTACATTGCCTCACGGAACAGGTAAAGATTTAAAGGTATTGGTACTTTGCACTCCTGATAAGGAACAAGAAGCCAAGGATGCTGGAGCCGACCATGTTGGTCTTGATGAGTATATCAAAAAGATTGAAGGGGGCTGGACTGATATTGATGTAATTATCACAATGCCTACAGTGATGGCTAAAGTAGGTCGTTTAGGTAGAGTATTAGGCCCAAGAGGTTTAATGCCTAATCCTAAGTCGGGTACAGTTACGTTAGATGTAGCCAAAGCTGTAAACGAAGTAAAGAGCGGTAAAATTGACTTTAAAGTTGATAAAACAGGCATCATTCATGCAAGTATTGGTAAAGTTTCTTTTGACGCTAAAAAGATTCAGGAAAATGCAGAAGAAGTATTGAATACTATTTCTAAAATGAAACCTGCCTCTGCTAAAGGAACTTATTTCAAAAGCATTAGCATGTCTAGCACCATGAGTGCCGGTGTTAAAATAGATAAAAATTCACTTCAAGGTTTATAGTTATGACTAAAGAAGAAAAAGTACAAGTAGTAAAAGAACTCGCAGGTAAATTTGAAGAAAACAATTTCTTCTATGTTACAGATGCTTCTGGTTTAACAGTTGATCAGGTAAACGCATTTAGAAGATTATGCTTTGAAAAAGGTGTGGAATATGGCGTATATAAAAATACGCTAATTCAAAAAGCACTTGAGCAGTTAGATACAGATTATACAGAGTTTTTTGAAAAAGTGTTAAAAGGTTTTTCTGGAATTATATTTTCAAAAGAAACTGGCAATATGCCAGCCAAAGTGATTAGAGATTTTAGAAAATCAGGCAAGTCAGCCGATAAACCTATGTTAAAAGGAGCTTCCATCGATTCCGATCTTTTCATAGGCGAAGAACACCTAAAAATGCTAAGCGAGCTTAAATCTAAAAATGAGCTTATTGGCGAAATTATTGGTCTTCTTCAGTCTCCTGCTAAAAATGTGGTTTCTGCGTTACAAAGTGGCGGAACTACTTTATCAGGGTTGGTTAAGACGTTGGCTGAACGTGAAAATTAGTATTGAATATTTAAAAATTAGTAAAAATAATGGCAGATTTAAAAGCATTCGCTGATCAGTTAGTTAACCTAACTGTAAAAGAAGTAAACGAGTTAGCTACTATCCTTAAGGATGAGCACGGTATTGAGCCTGCAGCTGCAGCAGCACCAGTAATGGTAGCTGCCAGTGGTGGTGAAGAAGCAGCAGAAGAAAAAAATTCTTTCGATGTTGTTCTTATTGCCCCAGGTGGAGCAAAATTAGCAATCGTTAAACTTGTAAAAGAATTAACTGGTCTAGGACTTAAAGAAGCTAAAGCAGTAGTGGATAGTGCACCAAAAGCTATAAAAGAAGGTGTTGCTAAAGACGAAGCTGAAGCGCTTAAAAAGCAATTAGAAGAGGCTGGAGCTGAAGTTGAATTAAAGTAAACTTTGGTGGCTTTATATAAGGCCTAAATTTATTGGGCCCCTTTTTCGATGTAAATCGAAATAGGGGTCTTTTCCTGTTTGTACAAGAAGTAGTACAAAACCATTTAGCAGGGTTTCCTGCATATTTTAACTTTAACAGACATAAAGTTTTGGCAACAGCAATTCAATCCGAAAGAATAAATTTTTCTTCCATTAAGAAGATAATCGAATATCCAGATTTTCTTGATATTCAAGTACAATCATTCCAGAATTTCTTTCAATTAGAAACTCCCGCAGAAAAACGTGAAAACGAAGGGCTTTTCAAAGTATTTTCTGACAACTTTCCTATCTCAGATTCTCGCGACATCTTCTTATTAGAATTTGTCGATTATTTAGTTGACCCACCTAAATACTCGGTAGATGAATGTATTGATAGAGGGTTAACCTATTCGGTTCCATTAAAAGCTAAATTACGTTTATCGTGTAACGATGACGAGAATGAAGATTTTGAGACCATTGAGCAGGAAGTTTTTTTAGGAAACATTCCTTACATGACGCGCAAAGGTTCGTTTGTCATCAATGGAGCCGAACGTGTAATTGTATCTCAATTGCACCGATCACCGGGGGTGTTCTTTGCGCAAAGCAAGCATACCAACGGTACTAAACTTTACTCTGCAAGAATTATCCCTTTTAAAGGATCTTGGATTGAATTTGCCACCGATGTAAACAACGTAATGTATGCTTACATCGATCGTAAAAAGAAGTTTCCGATTACTACCCTCTTGCGTGCAATTGGGTGGGGTACGGATAAAGATATATTAGATCTTTTTGGTCTCTCCGAAGAAGTGGAAGCTAAAAAAGCAAACATTAAAAAAGCAGTTGGGCGTAAACTCGCTGCAAGGGTTCTTAATACGTGGACCGAGGATTTTGTAGATGAAGATACAGGTGAAGTAGTTTCTATCGATCGTCACGAAGTATTATTAGAAAGAGATCATATCATCGAAGAAGGTGATATTGAATTGATTATTGAGTCAGGTACTAAATCAATCATTCTTCATAGAGATGATGTAAACGTAACCGATTTTACCATCATTTTTAATACACTAGCAAAGGATAATTCTAATACTGAAAAAGAAGCGGTTGAAACTATCTACCGTCAGTTAAGAAACACAGAAGCACCTGATGAAGGAACTGCTCGTGATTTAATTAACAACTTGTTTTTTAGTGATAAGCGTTATGATTTAGGTGAAGTTGGTCGTTACAGAATCAACAGAAAGCTTAAAATTGATATGTCAGAAAAGAGTCGTGTACTGACTAAAGATGACATTATTCATATCATACAATACCTAATTGGGTTAATTAACTCAAAAGCGATTGTTGATGATATTGATCACTTAAGTAATAGAAGGGTTCGTACAGTAGGCGAGCAGCTTTATACACAATTTGGTGTTGGGTTAGCCCGAATGGCTCGTACCATTAAAGAACGTATGAACGTTAGAGATAACGAAGATTTTAAACCCGTTGAGCTAATCAACGCACGTACATTATCTTCCGTTATTAATTCATTCTTTGGCACTAACCAATTATCTCAGTTTATGGATCAAACCAATCCATTGGCAGAGATTACACATAAAAGAAGACTTTCTGCACTTGGACCTGGTGGACTTTCGAGAGAAAGAGCTGGTTTTGAGGTGCGAGATGTACACTACACACACTATGGTCGTTTATGTACCATTGAAACACCCGAAGGACCAAACATTGGGTTGATTTCTTCACTTTGTGTACACGCTAAAGTAAACGGAATGGGCTTTATCGAAACGCCTTACCGTCAGGTTGATAAAAATGGTAAAGTAGGTATGACTCCTGACACCATTACCTATCTAACCGCTGAAGATGAGGACACACATAATATTGCACAGGCAAATGCGCCTGTTGATGATAAAGGTAAATACATAAACGATAGAATTAAAGCTCGTTTCGAAGGAGATTTTCCAATCGTAGGGCCAGAAAAACTATCTTTTATGGATGTGGCTCCTAACCAAATTGTGTCGGTTGCAGCTTCGTTAATTCCTTTCTTGGAACACGATGATGCCAACCGTGCCTTGATGGGATCAAACATGATGCGTCAGGCAGTGCCCTTATTAAGGCCAGAAGCCCCAATTGTAGGCACAGGTCTTGAAACACGAGTAGCACTAGATTCTCGTTCTTTGGTATTAGCCGAAGGAAAAGGAACGGTTGAATATGTGGATGCTGATAAGATTTTGGTTCGTTATGATATGTCAGACGATGAGCTATTGGCAAGTTTCCACGGAGATTCTAAAACCTATGAACTAATCAAGTTTAGAAGAACCAACCAAGATACCTGTGTTAACATGAAACCTTTGGTTAAAAAAGGAGATAAAGTTAAAAAAGGACAAGCATTAACAGAAGGCTATGCTACAGAAGGTGGAGAACTTGCCTTAGGTAGAAATATGAAGGTTGCCTTTATGCCTTGGCAAGGGTACAACTTTGAAGATGCGATTGTGATTTCTGAACGGGTTGTGCGTGAAGATATTTACACTTCTATCCATATTGATGAGTTTGACCTTGAAGTAAGAGATACCAAGCGAGGTGAAGAAGAATTAACTTCTGAAATTCCTAATGTAAGCGAAGAAGCTGTTAAACACCTGGACGAAAACGGTGTTATCCGAATTGGCGCTGAAATTAAAGAAGGCGATATCCTTATTGGTAAAATTACTCCTAAAGGAGAAAGTGATCCTACTCCAGAAGAAAAATTATTAAGAGCCATATTTGGTGATAAAGCAGGAGATGTTAAAGATGCTTCGTTAAAAGCCAAGCCTTCGTTAAGAGGCGTTGTTATTGATACTAAACTGTTTACCAGAAGTAAAAAAGACAAAGACCTTAGAGCAAAAGCAAAAAAAGAAGTTGAACTTCTTAAGCAAAAATACGGAAAAGAACTTTCCTCGGTAAGAACTGATGTAATTGAAAAATTAACTAAACTTCTTTCAGGTAAAACTTCGCAATCAGTAGGCCATAAATTTGGCGATGAAATGATTAGCAAAGGAGTTAAATTCTCTGGAAAAAATCTGGAGGCGAACCTTTTCCCTGATAAAAACATTTACAGAGATGAGAGTACTTATGCCATTCCGGAAGAAGTAAATCTTATTTCGGATGTAATTTTAGATGAATGGACTACAGACGATGAAACCAACCAAATGGTTGTTAAAATTGTAAAGGCGTATGTAGCCAAGCGAAACGAGATTACAGGTATATTTAAAAGAGAAAGATTTATACTGGAAGTAGGCGATGAATTGCCTGCCGGAATTGTAAAACTTGCTAAAGTTTACATTGCTAAAAAACGTAAGCTAAAAGTAGGTGATAAAATGGCGGGTCGTCATGGTAACAAAGGTGTTGTTGCCAAAATTGTTCGTGACGAAGATATGCCTTTCCTTGAAGATGGAACCCCAGTTGATATTGTATTGAATCCACTAGGTGTACCTTCGAGGATGAACCTTGGACAGATTTACGAAACTGTTTTAGGTTGGGCCGGTTTAAAAATGGGCAGGCGATATGCGACCCCAATTTTTGATGGCGCATCAATGGATGAAGTGGCTGCAGAATTGAAAGAAGCAGGCTTGCCAGATTACGGCCGTACTTATTTATACGATGGGTTAAGCGGTGAACGTTTTGACCAACCGGTAACAGTAGGTGTAATTTATATGATTAAGTTAGGTCACTTGGTGGATGATAAGATGCACGCAAGATCAATCGGACCTTACTCATTAATTACACAGCAACCATTGGGTGGTAAAGCACAATTTGGTGGTCAGCGATTTGGTGAAATGGAAGTTTGGGCCTTGGAAGCATTTGGTGCTGCACACGTGCTTCAAGAAATCCTTACCATCAAATCTGATGATGTAATTGGTAGAGCGAAAGCCTACGAAGCAATTGTAAAAGGCGAAAATATGCAGAAACCAAATATTCCAGAATCTTTCAACGTATTGATTCACGAATTAAGAGGACTTGCATTAGAAGTAACTTTAGATTAATCACCTGGTTTTAACAAGAAATTTATTTTAAGAATATGTCATTCAGAAAAAATAAAAAAGTAAACAACGATTTTTCATCAGTAACTATTAGTTTGGCGTCTCCCGAATCTATTTTGGAGCACTCAAACGGAGAAGTTACTCAACCTGAAACTATCAACTATCGTACATACAAGCCTGAAATGGGTGGGTTGTTTTGTGAGCGAATTTTTGGCCCTACCAAAGATTGGGAGTGCCATTGTGGTAAATACAAACGTATTCGTTACAAAGGCATTATTTGCGACCGTTGTGGCGTGGAGGTTACCGAGAAAAAAGTACGTAGAGAGCGTATGGGGCATATCGAATTGGTAGTGCCTGTAGCGCATATTTGGTACTTTAAATCGTTACCTAACAAAATTGGGTATTTGCTCGGTTTACCAACCAAAAAATTAGATCAAATTATTTACTACGAGCGTTACGTAGTAGTACAGCCGGGTATTAAAGAAGAGGACGGAATTGAGTACTTAGAGTTCCTTACCGAAGATGAATATTTGGACATACTTGATAAGCTACCGCGCGAAAACCAATTATTGGATAATGACGACCCCAATAAGTTTATCGCAAAAATGGGAGCCGAAGGAGTAGAAATGCTTCTGGCAAGATTAAAATTAGGCGAAATGGCTGCTGCCTTGCGTTTACAAGCAGCAACTGATACTTCGCAACAACGTAAAGCAGAAGCGTTAAAAAGGTTAAAAGTAGTGGAAGGTTTTAGAGATTCTGAAACAAGAATCGAAAACAAACCACAATGGATGGTGATTAAAATGGTGCCTGTAATTCCACCAGAATTACGACCATTAGTGCCGTTAGATGGAGGCAGGTTTGCCACGTCAGATTTGAACGACCTTTACCGAAGAGTAATTATCCGTAATAATCGTTTAAAGCGATTAATGGATATTAAAGCCCCAGAAGTAATTCTTAGAAATGAGAAACGTATGCTTCAGGAAGCTGTAGATTCTCTTTTTGATAACTCAAGAAAAGTAAATGCCGTAAGAGCAGATGGAAATAGGGCATTGAAATCTTTAAGTGATATGCTTAAAGGTAAGCAAGGTCGTTTCCGTCAAAACTTATTGGGTAAAAGGGTTGACTATTCAGGCCGTTCTGTAATTGTAGTAGGGCCCGAATTAAAACTACACGAATGTGGGCTGCCTAAAGATATGGCTGCCGAGCTGTTTAAACCTTTTGTAATTAGGAAACTGATTGAAAGAGGAATAGTTAAAACAGTAAAATCTGCCAAGAAAATTGTTGATAGAAAAGATCCTATAATTTGGGATATTCTTGAAAATGTATTGAAAGGACACCCTGTAATGCTTAACCGTGCGCCTACGTTGCACCGTTTAGGTATTCAAGCGTTTCAACCTAAATTAATCGAAGGTAAAGCCATTCAATTGCACCCATTAGTATGTACAGCATTTAATGCGGATTTTGATGGTGATCAAATGGCGGTTCACGTTCCTCTAGGGCACGAAGCCATTTTAGAAGCCTCTCTATTAATGTTATCATCACATAATATTTTAAACCCTGCCAATGGTGCACCTATTACCGTGCCATCTCAAGATATGGTATTGGGCTTATACTATGTAACTAAGGGAAGAAAGACAACCAAAGAATTTCCTGTTAAAGGAGAGGGAATGATGTTCTATAATGCGGATGAAGTTATTATCGCATTAAATGAGGGCGTTCTATCTAAGAATGCATTCATTAAATTAAGAACTAAGGTTAGAAGTGAAGAAACTGGTGAATTAGAAGATGCCACCGTAGAAACTGTTGCAGGCAGAGTACTGGTTAATCAGTTTGTACCAGAACAAGTTGGTTATATTAATAAACTACTTTCTAAAAAAGAACTTCAAAAAATTATAGCAACCATTTATAAAATCTCAGGGTCAGCTACTACGGCTAATTTCTTAGATGATATTAAAACATTAGGTTTCCAATCTGCTTATAAAGGTGGGTTGTCTATGGGGCTTAACGATGTAATGGTACCTGTTGAAAAAGAGGGATTGGTTGCTCAAGCCAAAGAAGAAGTAGATGCCGTATGGAATAACTACTATATGGGTCTTATTACTGATAATGAGCGTTATAATCAGGTAATTGATATTTGGACACGAATTAACTCTCAGCTTACCACTACTCTGATGGATCAGTTAGAGGCAGATCAACAAGGATTTAACTCTATTTATATGATGATGCACTCAGGAGCCAGGGGTTCTAGAGAGCAAATTCGTCAGTTAGGTGGCATGAGGGGGCTTATGGCAAAACCTCAGAAAAACATTGCAGGTTCAGTAGGGGCTATTATTGAAAACCCAATTTTATCTAACTTTAAAGAAGGGCTGGATGTAATTGAGTACTTTATTTCTACACACGGTGCTCGTAAAGGACTGGCCGATACTGCACTTAAAACGGCAGATGCTGGTTACTTAACTAGGCGTTTGGTAGATGTGTCGCAAGATTTGGTAATTAATGAAAGAGACTGTGGAACTTTAAGAGGGTTGGTAGTATCTGCATTAAAAGATAATGAGGATATTGTTGAGCCACTATCAGAACGTATTTTAGGTAGAGTGAGTGTTCACGATATTTTTGATCCACTTACAGAGGAATTAATTCTTTCGGCTGGTGATGAGATTACAGAAGTAATAACCAAACGAATTGATGAAACAAGCATTGAGGAAGTTGAAATACGCTCTATGCTTACATGTGAAACCAAGCGTGGAGGTTGTGCTAAATGCTATGGGCGTAACCTTGCTACCGGTAAAATGGTAAATATGGGCGAAGCGGTAGGTGTTATTGCAGCGCAGTCGATTGGTGAGCCTGGTACACAGCTTACGTTAAGAACATTCCACGTGGGTGGTACGGCTTCTAATATTGCTGTTGATGCACAAATCTCCGCTAAATTTGATGGACTCCTAGAATTTGAAGGTGTTAGAACCCTCGAAACAACAAATGCTGACGGGGAAAAGGTAAATGTGGTAATGGGTCGTACTGGGGAGATTAAAATTGTTGATCCTAAATCAAAACAAGTACTTATTAGCAATCACGTGCCTTACGGTTCTTTTATCACAGTTAAAGAGGGTGATAAAGTTAAGAAAGACGACAAAATGTGCTTCTGGGATCCTTATAATGCGGTTCTTTTGAGCGAGTTTGATGGTAAGGTTGAATTTGAAGCTGTAATCGAAAACGTAACGTTTAAAGAAGAATCTGATGAACAAACGGGTCACAGAGAAAAAGTAATTATCGATACAAAAGATAAAACAAAGAACCCATCTATCATTATTAATGGTAAGGATGAAACCAAAGGTTATAACATTCCTGTAGGCGCTCACCTTGCGGTTGAAGATGGCGATAAATTAAAGGCGGGTCAGGTAATGGCTAAGATTCCAAGAACGATGGGTAAGTCACGTGATATTACAGGTGGTCTTCCTCGAGTAACGGAATTATTTGAAGCACGTAACCCATCTAACCCAGCCGTAGTTAGTGAGATTGATGGAGTGGTTACTTACGGTGGCATCAAACGTGGTAATAGAGAAATCTTTATTGAGTCGAAAGATGGTATTAAGAAAAGATATTTAGTATCTCTTTCTAAACATATCTTGGTACAAGATAATGACTTTGTAAAATCTGGCATCCCACTTTCTGATGGTGCTATTACGCCTAACGATATTCTATCAATCGAAGGGCCAACCGCAGTACAGCGTTACATCGTTAACGAAATCCAAGAAGTGTATAGACTTCAAGGGGTAAAAATTAATGATAAGCATATCGAATGTATTGTTAGCCAGATGATGCAGAAAGTGATGATCCTAGATTCAGGAGATACTATTTTCTTAGCAAATACCTTGGTAAATAAATTCCAGTTTAGAGCAGAGAATGATGCCATTCTTGATAAGTATTTTATTACCGATGCAGGCGACTCAAACAACTTTAAAGCGGGGCAAATAGTTACATCACGTGAGTTAAGAGATGAGAATTCTTCTTTAAAAAGGAAAGATGCCAAAATAGTGGCTTCTCGCCCTGCTCAACCGGCTGTTTCTAAACCCATGTTGCAGGGTATTACTGCGGCTTCATTAGGAACCGAAAGCTTTATTTCAGCGGCTTCTTTCCAAGAAACCACCAAAGTATTAAGCGAAGCCTCTATTAGAGGTAAGCGTGATACCTTAAATGGCTTAAAGGAAAATGTAATTGTAGGACATTTAATCCCTGCAGGTACAGGCCAGCGTGTGTTTGACGATATGTTTGTAGCTAATAAAGCTGAATTAGAGGCCTTAAGTACTCCTGCTGTTGCTGAAGCAGTAAAAGAGGAAGACCTGCCTGCCGACAAGGCAGTAGTAAAAACCGAAAGCTAATAATTATGGCAGACGAAAAGAATAAATCACAGCAAAATCCGAATCAGATAAACATTGAGTTGTCTGAGGAGGTGGCAGAGGGTGTATATGCAAACCTTGCCATGATTGCCCACTCTAACAGTGAGTTTGTAATCGACTTTATTAGATTAATGCCGGGTGTGCCCAAAGCAAAGGTTAAATCAAGGGTGGTTATTACCCCTGAGCATGCCAAGCGTTTATTGGGCGCTTTAAATGATAACATTCAAAAGTACGAACAGGCGCACGGGCCTATTAAAGAATCGAACCAAGCTCCCCAATTTCCAATGAATTTTGGTGGTGCAATGGGCGAGGCTTAAAAGTACGTTATTCTAAACATGAACGTCATCC
>JALSJD010000219.1 GCA_026989535.1 Cyclobacteriaceae bacterium | reverse complement strand
GTTGAAATTGAAAAAAACAAAAGACCCAGCACAGGGAATAATAGCATTATGCCAAGCTTTGTTCCAAATTTTAAGTTGCCAACTAATTTCATTTTTTTTATAAATGTAAGCAAAATAAATAAATAAAAACTCTATGTTTTAACATCGAAAATAATGAGTTGTGTTAAATTGCTGCATTAAATCATCTTTTGAATATATTTAGTGGAGAAAAAACGAATGCTGGAGGTGGGTTAGGTTAGAGGTGTTTTGTTATTTAAAATTTTGATGCGAATGAATTAATAGAGGTCTCCATTAGTAAAATTTGGGGGTTGTACATTTTTTTAGTTAAACTGGAAGTGTCGTTTACTTTAAAAAAAGAAATAGTTTCTTTAAGCATTTTTGCTTGGGTGTTTAGTTGTTTTGCACTGGCAGCCATTTTCTCGGATATCGCAGCATTATTTTGCACTACTCCATTAAGTTGTTGAATGCCTTCATTTACTTGATCTGCACCAAAATTTTGCTCAATACTGGCATCTGCTATATCTCTCATTAAGGCGGCATTTTTTTCAATATTCGGAATAATATCTATTAACATTTGCCCTGATTTTTGGGCTATGTTAACACTGCTATTCGATACTTCATCTATTTCCATTGCGGCTTCCTGACTTTTTTCTGCCAACTTTCTTATTTCGCTTGCTACTACTGCAAAACCTTTGCCTTGTTCTCCAGCTCTGGCAGACTCTACCGCAGCATTTAGTGCTAATAAATTTGTTTGTTGAGCTATTTCACCAATAATGGTTATTTTTTCAGCAACAATTTCCATAGAAGCAACGGTTCCATTTACCGACTCGCTACTTGTCTGAATGTTTTCAACGGTAGTAATGGCTATTTTTTCTGTTTGTTTAGCCTTTTCTGTGTTTTGCTGAAAACCAGTCACAATTTCTTCCATTGAAGCGGATACTTCTTCTACAGAACTTGCCTGCTCGTTGGCTCCCTTAGACATTTGTTGTGAAAATCCTGTCATCTCTGCACTGGCATGGGCAATTTGGCTCGAAGCAGTTTTTACGGTGGTCATTACTTTACTAAGTTCTACGGCCATTGTTTTTATAGCTCCATATAACCCAGTTGCCTTTTTGCTTTCGTCAAACTTGTAAGTTAAATTCCCTTTCGAAATTTGAGCTGCTATCTTAATTACTTCTTGAGGTTCCCCTCCCAATTCTTTAAAAATGCTTCTAGCAATAATTGCCCCAGATAAAATTGTAAGCAATAGAATTATCAATGTGGCAATAATGTATTGCATTAGATTGCCATTTGCTGTTTTTTGCACATTATTAGTTAGTTTTATTAAATCTGATGCTATTAAATCTTCTACTTCTTTTAGGTAATTTATTTTAACAGTAATGGTGTTAAACCAAACTTTAGCATCAATACCAAAGTTACCCTCGGTTGCTTTTTTTAATGCAATATTTCTCATTTCCTGTACTTGCTTTACTTCTTTTGTATTCATTTTCTCATTAAAAAAATGAATTTCTTTATTAGTTGCATAGGTTAAAAAAACATCGATATAGGTGTTTTGGGTTGTTATTAATGCGCTAAATCTATTAAACTTGCCGTTGCCAAACATATTAGCGGTAAACGTATTGGTTAATACAGCCCGCTCTACGCCACTCTTTTCTTTTGCTTTTAAAAAATTCATATAAGCCGAAAGGCTTGTGCCTACTGCAGCGTTTGTACTAATGGTAGAAATAAAGCCTACTAAATCTAAAAACTTTGCATTCATATTGCTATAATAGGCCATGTCGTTACCTACGTTTATGGTTTGCAAAGAAAAAGCTTCCCTTTTGGAGCTTAATTTTTCTAATTCGTTTAAAGCATCAGCAAGCAAACTCTCAAATGTTTTTCCATATTTAGAAGTTTCTAATCCTAGAATAAATGCTTTGAGTTTATTGGCATGCCCATCTGTAGATTCCCTTTGTTTGTCTAGCTCTGTAATAAACGCAGTGCCTCCACTACCCAAAAAACCAGCCGTATAGCCTCTTTCTTTCTGCGTTTCATGAATAAAAGTGCCTATGTTCTCGCTTAGGCGAACAAGCTCGTTAAGTATTTGCATTTCAACAGCTACTTGCCGTTTATCAACTATAGTTGAAATTGAAAAAAACAAAAGACCCAGCACAGGGAATAATAGCATTATGCCAAGCTTTGTTCCAAATTTTAAGTTGCCAACTAATTTCATTTTTTTTGTGAATATAAGTAAAAATAAATGGAGAGACAAAATTCTATGCTTCAACATTGAAATAACAATACTTGCTATTAAACTATTAAACTGCTGTTACTCAAGCAGTTTTTGCATACATTTAGTGGAGAAAATTCTCTAATAGCGAAATGGCATTTATGGAGTATTTAAGCCAGGTAGTATTGAGAACAACAGAGCCTTATTGAAAACATAAATATTAACTATCTGATATTTTGAATTTAACTAAATTTGATGGTATTTATTAACTGGCTTCTGTTTTGGTGGCTATGTTTTTTCGGCTGAATAGGTACACAACTATCAACAATAAGAATTTTAAACCTACTTTAAGCCTGAATTATTATGAATAGTTCAGGCTAAATAGATATAACTTTATAGTATGGAAAAAAGTTTTGATAAAGACCGATTAAATATGGCAGAGCAAATAGCCCAAATTGGCTATTTTGAAATGGATATAGTTTCGGAAAAGATTATTTGTTCCAGTGGGGCACAAAAAATGTTAAAACTAAAACCCAATAAATCCTTTAGTTTTAACGACTTAGTAAACCTTATCCACCCTAATGATATTGGCAGGGTTCACAGAGCGTCTATTCAGGCCATAAACAAACATTCTATTTTTAGGTTAGAGTTTAGATTAGGTCATCAAATAAATCAATTGGTGCATATATTGGCCAATGGCAGAGTAAAACTAAATAAAGAAGGCAAGGCTAGCACTGTGCTTTGGAGCATTCAGGATATAACCAAGCAAAAGGCCTATGAAGAAGCTATTGAGTTAAGTGAGGCACGCTTAAAATATGCAGAGCGCATAGCCAATTTGGGCAATTTTGAGTGGAACTTACGTACCAATGAGTTCCTTATTTCTGATGAGATTTATCGCATTTTAGGTTTGAATCCTACAGATTATGATGGCACTATCGATGGATTTTTGCAGTATGTACACCCTAAGGATTTACCCCAAGTTCAGATAGAAAAAAAGAATAAGGAGTTACGGATGAAAGATAATACAAGGCCTGTTTCTTTTAGGATTAAAACGGCAAATCATAAAGAAACGAAGCATATTTACTCCAAAGGGGAAACTATACTTGGTCCTGACGGAAAACCTGACAAACGAATTGGGATTTTAATGGATGTAACACGGCAAGTAAAACTTGAAGCAAAACTTAAAAAAGCCAATAAGAAAAAGCTTAAATTGATTGCACAACGAGAGAAAATTGGGACAGAAGCTATTATCTTCGGACAAGAAGATGAACGCCAACGGATGTCGATGGAAATTCACGATGGGCTTGGGCAAATTTTAACGGCTGTATATTTTAATCTTAATCATTTAGAATCGTTAACGGAGCCGTATGGAAATAAAGAGGTAGAAAAAAGCTTAAACGAAATATTTGATTTGCTTCAAAAATCGAGAACATCCATTAGAGCCATTGCCAATAATTTAATGCCACAAGTGCTTATGAAATTCGGTTTGTTAGGCGCTATTCAAGCCTTGGTTGATGAATTGTTTGCCGCTACGCCAATTAAAATTTATTTAAAAGCGCCCAACAGCAAACTTAGGTACGAACAAAGTCAGGAGATAAGCATTTATCGTATTATACAAGAACTTCTTAATAACACTGTAAAACACTCAAAATCCTCGGAGGTTAATTTGCGGATATCCATTTGTCGTAATTTATTACATATCTATTTATCCGATAATGGTATTGGCTACGATTTGCAAAATGCGGAAACATCTCAACTAAGTAGCAAAGGCGTATCTAATATTAGGCAACGGGTAAAATTTTTATCAGGTAGTTTAACCTCTAAAATTAGTAATGGCTCAAGGGTCTTTATTCAAATTCCTTTAATTCCTAAATTATAAATTTTGCATTACGTTTTTATTATTGAGAAAGAAATAGTACTTTTTGTACGAATTATGATTCAATAGACTTCTAAAAAACTTGTTATGAGCTCAAAAATCCGATTGTTGATGGTGGAAGACCACCAAATTGTTAGCGATGGTCTATTGAAATTGCTTCAAGATGAAGATGATATTGAGGTATTGGAAGTAATAGACAATGCCCAAGATGCCCTTGTGTATATTGAAAATAACCAGATTGATATTGTAATGTCTGATATTACTATGCCTGGCATGTCAGGCTTGGAGTTTACCCAAATTGTGGCCGAAAAGTATATTACTCCACGTGTGTTGTTGCTATCGATGCACGAAGACGAAGAGTACGTGCTAACCGCAGTTGACAATGGGGCTATGGGTTATTTAACCAAAGATGTAAGGCGTTCGGAGTTACTAAAGGCCATTCGTAAAATTTCTGGAGGCGAAAAATATTTTAGCCCTAAAGTAACCGAAATAATGATTACGGGCTATGCCAATAGAGCCTCTCGTGTACGGGCAGATAAGGATAAACCCGATTCTAAATTAACAGGGCGAGAGCTCGAAATTCTTGGCTATATTGTAAAAGGATATAGTAATAAACAAATTGGCTACGAACTCGATATTAGTAAGCGAACCGTAGATACACACCGTACTAATATTATGAAAAAGCTCGATGCCAAAAACACCGCGATGATTGTGAAAGAAGCCATGGATCGAGGGTTGGTTTCTGATGATTAAGAAATTGGGCTAAGTTCTAATTCATGAATAATCTATTATGCATCCCAACTGACTATCATTCAGGCACGTACTCGAATTTTGGCACTCAACGTAGCTCGCTAGTCTCTGTTCCAAAATTCTGCGTGAGCACCTGACTAACAGCCATTTGAAATGCCTGCCTGCCTGGTCAGGCAGGCTCATAACGAAGATTCATGAATAATGCAGGCTAAATCTCACTCACTAATTTTCTAATAGTTATTCCTTATCCCGATTTCAGGTTACTACGGCTAAATTCATTAATTTAGCAGCAGCAATCAAGGATAACCCAATGTATGGTCGAAGCAAAAAAAGCAAAATCAAGTGTAGCTGTTTCTTTATTAAAAGAGGCTTATAAATTAATGAGCACGGCCAAACGCATGACCAAGAAATACGATGAAGAAAAGGAGTTTTGTAGCACCTATGTTCACAGTACCAGTCGTGGGCATGAGGCCATTCAATTAGCAGCTGGTATGCAGCTTCGAGCAACCGATTATGCGGCACTTTATTATAGAGATGAATCCATTCTTCTAGGCATAGGTATGCAGCCACATGAGCTTATGATGCAAATGATGGCTAAAAAAAATGACCCTTTTACCGGTGGTCGTTCGTATTATGGGCATCCGGCTTTAAAAAGAGAAGGTTTTCCAATCATTCCTCACCAAAGCTCTGCCACAGGCATGCAGGCCATTCCAGCTACTGGTATGGCACATGCACTTAGTTATTTAGAGTCGCAAGGGCTAGGTAAAGAAGGGCAACCAATTGTGCTTTGCTCATTAGGTGATGGGTGTGTAACCGAAGGAGAGGTAGCAGAAGCTTTTCAAATGGCTGCTTTACATCAATTGCCCATTATTTATCTAGTGCAAGATAACGACTGGGGTATTTCGGCCACGGGCAAAGAAATGCGCAGTATGGATGCCTATGAGTATGCGGCTGGCTTTAAGGGCCTTAAGCGTATGCGTGTAAATGGAGCAGATTTTGAAGACTCGTTTAAGGGTATGGAAAAAGCCATTGCCTTTGTTCGTAAAGAGCGTAAACCAATCTTGGTTCACGCCAATTGTGCTTTGTTGGGGCATCATACTTCGGGGGTGCGTAAAGAGTGGTATCGTTCGGAGAAAGACTTAGAAAAGCATAAAAAATTAGATCCATTTCCTATATTACAAAAGCTGTTATTAGAAGAGGGAGTATCTAAAAATGAGCTTAAGTCCATCGAAAAAGAAATTTTTGATTTTGTTGAAGCTGAATATATAGCTGCTAAAGACTCGGAAGACCCAGATATAACTGATTTTGATTCGCACGAATTTGCGCCCACACCTATAACCGAAGAAAAAGGAGTTAGGTCGCCTAAAAGTGGAACCAAAGACGTGATGGTAGATGCCGCCCTGCATGCGATTGATGATCTATTAAAAAAACACCCCGAAGCTCTTTTATACGGGCAAGATGTGGGAGGAACGCTGGGAGGAGTATTTAGAGAGGCCGCCACATTAGCCCAAAAATATGGGCACGAGCGCGTGTTTAATACACCCATTCAAGAAGCTTATATTGTAGGCTCAACTGCTGGTATGGCAGCGGTTGGTGTTAAACCCATTGTAGAAATTCAGTTTGCCGATTATATGTGGGCAGGCATCAATCAATTGGTGGAGGAACTATCAAAAAGCTGCTATTTATCTAAGGGTAAATTTCCAATTCAATCGTTAATTCGCATACCCATTGGTGCTTATGGTGGCGGAGGTCCCTACCATAGTGGCAGTGTAGAGTCAACCTTACTTAATATTAGAGGTATAAAAGTAATCTATCCATCGAATGCTGCCGATATGAAAGGCTTAATGAAGGCTGCATTTTATGACCCTAACCCTGTAATTAGTTTAGAGCATAAAGGGTTGTATTGGAGCAAAGTGCCTGGCACAGATGCAGCCAAAATGCTAGATCCGGAGGAGGATTATATTATTCCTTTAGGCAAAGCGACTATTACCTTGGCAGCCGATGAACAAAGGATTAAAAATGGCGAAAGTATGGGTGTGGTAACCTATGGTATGGGCGTGCATTGGTCTTTAAATGCGGAGAAAAATCATAAAGGAAAAATTGAAATTTTAGACCTTCGCACGTTAAGCCCGATTGATTGGGGCGCTATAATTAGCCTAACCCAAAAGCATAATAAAGTAATGGTGCTTACCGAGGAACCTGTGCTTAACTCGTTTGCCGAATCGTTGGCAGGTAGAATAAGCCAAGAATGTTTTACTTATTTAGATGCACCGGTTAAAATAGTGGGGGCGGTTAACTTGCCAGCTGTTCCACTTAACAAAGCACTCGAAGCCCAAATGTTACCTAATGCAGAAAAAGTTTCGGAAGCGATGAGAGAATTGCTAGAGTATTAACCTGAGTTCGGGATAATGGCTCGATTAAAAAGGGTAGCCAATGGCAAAATGAAATACAACGGGTTCGGTTCGTTGCCTGTTATCGAATGGGGGAGCATTAAACCCAGATTCTAAAATAAACCTGCTACCGATGGGCCTGGCAGGGTCAACAATTTTTAAGGCTGCATCAAATCGAATCAATAAGAAAGAAAAATCGAATCGGAGACCGATGCCTCCACCTAAGGCAATTTGCCTTAAAAAGCTATCGAATTTAAACTGAGAGCCTGGTCTTGTGGGTTCATCTTTTAAGGTCCAAATATTACCTGCATCTAAAAAAGCGGCTCCTTGCAAAATGCCAATTATTTTTTGGCGGTACTCTAAGCTAGATTCAATTAATATTTCGCCTTGTTGCTCAAACTGGTAACTTACTTGCCCGTTTTCATCAATATGGTTATAAGCACCAGGGCCCAGTCTTCGAGGTTTCCAAGCACGGTTACTGGTACTTCCTCCTGCAAAAAAGTATTTTTCATAGGGCAGCACTTCATTTTCTCCATAAGGTATGGCGGCTCCAATTTTTATTTTGTAGGCCAATTTGCCTCTCCTCGATTTTGGTGTTACCTGCCTATAATCAATATGGGCTCTAATGTAAGAGTATAATTGAAGGGTATCCTTATTAATAACACTTGAAGATGTCCAAAGACTATTAAACGTTCCTCCTGGTTCAATAGTAGCTCCAAAATAGCGTCCAGTTCCTCCTTGGCCATAATAATTATTTATAGCTGTGTAGGTAAGACTAAAGCTTGATACAAAAGCATCCTCAAACGAGTTGATTAAGTTGTTGCCAAGGCTGTCAAGTTCTTTTAGCCGGGTTAGGTATTCGTTAGATATAAAAGGTGTTCTAATGAGGTTTACATCAATTAAATTAAAGGTAAACTGCTTCGATTTTGATAATCGCCACGAGTAAGAGTTGGTTGCATTTAAAATAGTTCGTGTAAACTCTGGGCGGCTATTATAAGTTATTCCAAATTTAACCTGAGTTTTGGGGTCATAAAATTTGAGTTTTAATTTGGTTTCTTCGCTTAATGGAAGAAAGAATTGTGGGAATGTTAATCGTACATTAACACCAGATTCAATATTCGAAAATACCTTGTCTTGGTCAGAAGCAGCGGCAACCCCTTCAATACCTATTCTTCCATCAATTTCAAAAATGCCCAGTTTTTCAAACATATTTCTTTTTTTTATAGAAGCACTTATAAATGGGCCTGGTAATCCATACGAAGTTATACTAAGCCCTGTTTCTGACGAAAACTGATAGGTAGAAAGTGGGCTGGTAAAGATATTGGCAACAAACTTACCTCCTGTAGTATCGTATGATACGTTTACAAATTTAAAGATATCCATATTGGCTAGCTCCCTTTGGGTGGCCAACGTATTTTCTTTGCTATACAGTAAGCCAGGCTTAATAAATACCCTTCTGTTAAGTACCTTATTCGAGTAGCTTGGTTTAAAGTAGCGGTAGGTTATACCCTTGTATGGAGCCGATATGCGATGAGTGCTCGTGTTATTTTGTAGCGAAGCATCGGTGGTAAAAACAACCGAATCTATGTTATAAAAAGGATGGGTTTCTTGATTTACAGGGGAAACAATCTCTAAATTGATGGCTAATTTATGGTTTCCAATGGTGGTGTCTATCTGATAGTGAATGTACTGTTTGGAGAAATTAAAATACCCATTGTCCTTTAAATAGGTTTCAATATTATTTCTTTCGGTTATGAGTTTTGATTGGTCGTATTGTTCTCCTTTTATTAATTCTTTTTTTCTTTTAGTAACAACCAAGGAGTCAATTCGCTTGTCTTTAATAGTTAAATAAACGGAATCAATCATATAAGGCTTATTTGGAGTTACAAAATAGGAAACATAAGCCCTGTTTAGTATATATTTTACTTCAAAACGAGTAGAACCATCGAACCAACCCTTAGCAATTAAATAATTAGTAATATTATGTTTTGTTTTTTCAGTAGCCGAGCTATCTAAATACACCAGTGGTTCTCCCCAACGCATAAGCAAATTACCATCCTCCAAGCTTTTATCCTGTTTTGCTAGCTTCGAGTTTCGTCTAGCGTTTAAATTTTTAACTTTGGTGTCTTTGGTTCTATTTTTTTTAACTTTGGTATCAAATTTTTGATTTATTTTTATTTTTCTCGATTTATATTTGGTTGAATCATACTGTTTAGCCCCATAATTATAAATGGCTGCATAGTAAAATATAGGCAATCCTAAAAGCCTTCTGTTTTTTTGTTGTACTAATTGTTTGTGTAATTCTTCTTTATTTACCGATTTTGATCCTGATGTTTTTTGTTTATAAAGCACATATTTGCCTTCTTTGAATTGCTTTGTGCCTACACAGCCACCCAAAAAGGCTGCAAGGATGAGTAAAAAAGAAAGTTTAAATAATTTCAATCGAACTAAAATAGAGGTCTTCAATATGTTATCAAAAGCAAAAATCAAATATATAAAGTCCTTACATGTAAAAAAACATAGAATTACTGAGCAGAGCTTTATTGCTGAAGGCGTAAAATCTGTACTTGAATTTATCGACAGCAAATTTACAACAGATGTGGTTTATGGCACCGAATTGTTTTGGAAACAACATAAAAAAATATTGAGTGCAAAAAATATACCCTTTGAATTGGCTAGCGAATTTGAATTAACCCAAGCAGGAACGCTTAAATCGAATAATGGAGCCATTGCGGTTGTAAAACTTCCGCATTACGAAACTACAAAACTGGAGGAGGGCAACTGGACTATTATGCTTGATGGGGTAAACGACCCTGGTAATTTGGGCACTATTATTAGAATTGCCGATTGGTATGGAATTAATAGAGTCATTATTTCAGAAAACTCGGTTGATATGTATAACCCTAAAGTAGTAAATACTACCAAAGGTTCTTTGGCGAGGGTTCGTGTGGAGTATGGTAATTTACCCGAGTTGCTAGCCAGCTTTAACGGAGCTATTATTGGAGCTGAAATGAAAGGAGAGGATATACATACCTTTAATTCAACTGTAGGCGGTGTACTGGTGATGGGCAGCGAATCGCATGGTATTTCAGACGGGTTGAGTAGATTTATTACCAATTATGTTACGATTCCAAGAATTGGGGGAGCAGAATCGTTAAATGTAGCGGTGGCAACGGCTATTTTTTGTGATAATTTGATTGGTAGAAAGTTTAGGGGTATTGGGTCTATTTAAAGCACACTGTAAAATTATATCAACTCACACAGGTTTAAATTGCTCAAAGGCTTGTTTACAGTTATTGCAATAATGCATGGCACGGCATAATGTTGGCCCAAAAGGAGTTTTTAACTCCGTATCGGTACTATCACAAAAAGGACAAGG
>JALSJD010000218.1 GCA_026989535.1 Cyclobacteriaceae bacterium | reverse complement strand
AATCCCATGTAAAATATCTATTTTATCTTTTAGATTTATTGAACCCAAAAGCTTAGCCAACCTCTCTGGTTCTGGATGACATATTTGTAATTTAGATAATGATAAGCCAAAGTCTTTTAAATTTTGTGCAGGATGCTCTTTCATTTGCCACTGAATTAAAGCTGGTGCACCACCATTAAAGGGAATGCTACCATTCCTTGGAATTGTAATTAACCAATTATTTTCACCACGACTCATAGGCTCAATTTCTCCTAGAGGTTCAGACGAGCGTTCTAAAACAGAATGGATATTCTCTGTTCTTGCTACCCAAGTTTTTAACTGCGGTAATGTATCTTTATTATTAATGTCATCAAGGGCAAACCAACGTGGTTGTTCTGGTTTCTTGGCATTTGGATTGCAAGCAATTATTTCTAAAAAAGTAGAATCTCCTAACCGTAAAAATAAATTATGTGTTCCCATTTTAGGATGCTCTCCACCCCTTTGCGGTATTACACCCAGCGCTTTTTCTACAAGCTTTGCACCAGCTTCGAGAGTTGGGGTTGTAATCGTAAGATGATCTAAATAAGATTGATTCATTTCGGTTGATATTACTTACTTACTGATTAACTTGTCGTAATCATCATGCTTACCAACCCAAAACCATAAAATACCTTCATCAATTTCTACAGCTAATGCGCGATTTTTTATGCCTACTCTAGCAGACCAATAGTTTTTTACTTTCTTAAAATGGATTGACGGATGAAGAGGGTCTTTTTTTAGTAGTTCGAAGTTTTTATCGGCTAGTTTTTGAGTTTTCTGTGGGAGTTTATTATAAGACTCCCAAAATGACGCACTTGCATAATGCTTCATATTTCTTTGTAGTTACCAGCCTTAAAGTCAGCTATAGCTTTATTGGCCATATCATCTAGTTTCCCAGATGCGATGTCCTCCTCGATTTGTTTGTCCCATGCCTTAGCGTCAAAGTTTTCAAACCATGAACGGAACTTTGCTAATTCGATTTTTGGCAATGAAGCTACTTCTTCTTCAATTCTTTGTACTTGTGACATAACATTAAACCTATAATTCTGTTTCTCTTTTGATATTTTAACATGTCTGATTATATCTGTGAAAATTAAAATCAGGGTACTTTCCCCTATTTTCGTCTAACGCCTCATTCAGCTGTTCCACTGGAAAACTAGCACGAAGCTTCTTAAAACAACCAAACTATAGCATAAAAAAGAAGCCTCCGAAGAAGCCCAACTTAAGTGGATCAGATGCAATGACTTGTTAGCTGAGAGCTAGCGAAAATGGTAACTATTAAACCTTTAACCGACTACACATACCCACAATAATTCTCCAGAATACAAACAAAGCGTTCTAAAACTCAAAGATACAATAGCCTTAAATGCAATGATAAACCAAAATTATAAGCCCCAGAGAGCTGGCAACCAAGCCACTAAAAAGCTACCACCAGCCGAAGCAAACCCCGAACCTATTAGGGCTGTAAGCTCATTAATTATTATTACTAACAGCGAAAAAGTAAAAAA
>JALSJD010000217.1 GCA_026989535.1 Cyclobacteriaceae bacterium | reverse complement strand
GTATAAAATTTAGTTACCCCTCTCAGGTTAAACATTCTCCATTTATTTCCATCATCATACGTAACAAAAGAGCCTGTCATATCGCAACTAACAAATACATTATCAGGGTTTGAGGGGTTTATAGCAGGATTAAACATTGCGCCACCGCCACCGGGTCCTACGAAACTCCACGCATCATTTCTACCATTAGGATTTGATTTTTTAGTTTGTATATCTTCCTTAAACTGCTCTTTTGAGCTGTAATTACAGGATATAAGCCAAGCTGAAACAGCAAAAACAGTTAATAGTTTAGCATAATATTTTAATGGGAATAATTTCATTTTAATATATTTTTTTTAATGATGCGATTTATCTAATCAATGTTTATCTATAAACTTAGTGACTAATTAAGGAAATTTGGATTTGCTCGGTTTTGTTAAGCCTTTTGCATTTTTATCACACTTAATTATACCCATTGAGTACCACCCATCGTTGTTTATGCCTTTAATGGCCAGCTTTACACGGGGTTGGTATGCTACGGGGTCAATAATAGCTATTTCTAACTCATACCTCCAAAATATTTAAGGTATGCTGGATGCTGGATGCTCTGCATCAACTTGCCATTTTTTACATTTAAGGTGTTCTTTGTTCTTTTCGTTGGCAATCTCTCTGTACCAATCGGGTGCATCTTCATTTTTTTACCTCCATAAGGAGCTATGCGAATCATTAATGTCTGTCCTCTTTCTTCCGCTGTTTTTAATGCTTTATCTAACATTGTCCAATTATATACTCTCGGGGCTGTTTCTAAAAACTTCCAATACACACGAAAATAGGCAATGGTAGTTTGTGGGTGGTCTTTATTGGTTAAGTTACCATCAAATTCTTGGTATTTTATTGGGAAACCTTCTGTCCAATTTATCCCCGGATTAAGGCTATCTCCATTAAAACGTTGGAAGGTTGTAAAACCAATACCTGGGTTAAGCAGTAGCTCGTGGCTTTCGGTGGGGTATATTTTTACGGTGTTTTCAGGAAGCTGCTGCGCTGTTAGCAAAAAAGAGGACATTAACGCAAAGAGGAGTACAAACAGCTTTAAAGACAATCTAGATCTTTTTATTTTGGTTTCGTTTTCTTTTGTTTTTAAATTATCAAGTCTCATTTACTTGCCTGTATTACAATTAACCTTTTTTATAATTTCATATACCAAAGTAGGTATTACGCAGCATTTCACCTTGCAAAAATAGGTATTTTTTAATGCTTGAGTGTAAATCACAAAACCTACAGATAATCTAGTAATTCAAGGCACATTTAAAATGCTACTTTTTTAATGAAGAATATTGCTCAAGCAGCAATTCCAGATAATTTGTTTACTTTTATAAACCAAATTACTATTATAAATTCTATCTATATGCATGGGAACAAATCAACTGTTGAGCGCAGGTCAATTATTATTAATGAACTCAATCTAAAGGGTAAAGTAAGTGTGAGTGAATTGAGCAATATGTTTAAAGTAAGTGCCGTAACTATTAGAAATGATTTATCGCAGCTAGAACAAAAAAATGTACTAATAAGAGCAAGGGGGGGGGCTTTAAAATTAGATCCTGTTGGCATTGATTACCCTATTTCGGAAAAAGACAAAATCCATATTGAGGCAAAAAAGTTGATAGGGGCAAAAGCTTCAGAATTTGTGAATGAACAAGATACCATAATGATTGACTCAGGAACTACGGCAATGGAGCTGGTAAGGAATCTTGCGGATCATAAGGAACTAACCGTGATTACGAATGCCCTTAATATTGCTAACCAACTGTCTAAAAATAGTAATATCAATGTTATTATTCCAGGAGGGTTTCTTAGAAAAAAATCATTTTCGCTTATTGGCACTCCTGCCGAAAAGAGCTTTAGAAACTACTACTGCGACAAACTGTTTTTGGGAGTAGATGGACTGGATATAGATTTTGGATTAACCACACCAAACATTGAAGAGGCTCATTTAAACAGTACTATGATTGATATGTCTAACCAAGTTATTGTATTGGCCGACTCAAGCAAACTTTTTAAAAGAAGCCTTGCTTACATTTGTCCTGTTTCAAAAATTGATATTTTAATAACAGACAATGAAATTAGTAAAGACAAAAAAAATGCACTGGAGAATTTAGGTATTAAGGTTGTTATCGCATAAAAAAACTTTTAAGCAATTGGTGAAAATGCAATTTGTTTTTGCGATGAGGATGTTTATACCTAAATTGGGCGATTTAGTAGAGATGAGAAGTGCTAAGAGACTGAGAATTAAAAGTGTACAGAAAAACACAGCAACTATTGCGAGTATTTTTGGCCCCGATTTTCATCGGGGTAACTCAGTACATTAGTGCCTGTCTGCCAATCCAGGCAGGCTTATCGCTTTAGTGAATCGCTCAATCTAGGTGATAGTCAGTTGGGATTCATAATAGATTATTCATGAATAATGCAGGTTAAAACCATTGATAAACAAATTGCCAATTGCAAAAAGCAAATCACTGCAATTATTGAAAAGGACAAAGAATTAAGTAAAAAAGTCGCTTATATAACTTCAATCAAAGGTGTTTCTACCATTACTGCAGCGATCGTAATTGGTGAAACCAACGGGTTTGCACTAATTAATAATGTAAAACAGCTAGTAAGTTATGTAGGTTATGATGTGAAAGAAAAGCAATCGGGTAAACAGAACAGGTAAAACTAGGATAACAAAAAAAGCAATGCCCATATAAGGCGTGCCATGCATTTACCTGCATTTAATACCGTTAGGTATCTTAACACTTTTAAAAACCTATACACTAGAGTTTATGAAAGGTCAGGATTGAAAGTGAAAGGGCATGTAGCCGTGCAGTCTAAACTACTTCGCATAATGTACACTTTATGGAAGAATGAAGCCTATTTTGACCCAAACTGCCAGACTTCCGGTATTCAGGAACCAAAGCTCCTCTGTTCGGTTGCCTCGATAGAGGCACATCCGAAAAAAGATAAAACAGCCCCGATTACTATCGAGGCTGCACTAGATGAACTTCCGTGCAATCAATCGCCTGAAGTCTTCTGTTCGGTTTAACAAATATAAAAATAATTCAATAAATATGTTTGCTTTTTAAGACAGTACCTATTCACCCAATTTATAAAAACAATAATAAATCTATTTAAAAGCCTACTCGTAGTACTAGTAGTAATTATCAAAAAAAACTCGTAGTGCGATTTTTCTACGCAGGCTATATTCGCACTACGAGGGTAAATAGGTACATTTTATATGCTTATTGCTTTTCAGGCTTAGGTAGTAACACTTTACGCGACAATCTAAATTTGCCAGATTTAGGATCAACTCCGATTAGTTTAATTCTAATTTCTTCTCCTACTGCCAGTACACCATCCATTTTCTCGATGCGCTCCCATTTAATTTCGGAAATATGAAGCAAGCCTTCTTTACCGGGCATAAACTCAATAAATGCGCCAAATGGCACTACTGATTTTACAACTCCGTCATACTCTTCACCTTCTTCGGGCATAGCCACAATGGCTTTAATTTTATTAACTGCCACATCCATCGATTCTTGATTAGGCGAGAATACGGTTACTTTACCACCGTCTTCAACTTCTTCAATAATTACGGTTGCTCCAGATTCTTTCTGAATTTCCTGAACAATTTTACCGCCAGGCCCAATTACAGCACCAATTAAATCTCTAGGAATATTGATTACGTAGTTTTGAGGTGCATTGCTTTTTAATTCAGAATTTGGAGTCGAAAGCGTCTCATTCATTTTTCCTAAAATATGAAGTCGTCCTTTTTTAGCCTGAGCCAAGGCTTCTGCTAATACTTCGTACGATAAACCATCTACTTTAATATCCATTTGGCAAGCAGTAATGCCTTTTTCAGAACCCGTCACTTTAAAATCCATATCACCTAAATGATCTTCATCTCCAAGTATATCCGAAAGGATTGCATATTTCCCGGTTTCAGGGTCAGAAATCATACCCATAGCAATACCAGAAACAGGCGATTTAATTTGCACACCGGCATCCATTAATGCCAACGTACCTGCACAAACAGTGGCCATAGATGACGAACCATTTGATTCTAAAATATCAGAAACAATTCTAATGGTGTAAGGAAAATCTTCTGTAGAAGGCAACATTGGCTTAATAGCTCTGTACGCTAAATTACCATGCCCAACTTCTCTACGGCTAGTGCCACGGTTAGGGCGAGCTTCTCCGGTAGAAAACGCAGGAAAGTTATAATGAAGCATAAATTTATTGAAGCCTTTATTTAAAGCACTATCAATCATTTGCTCATCTAATTTAGAACCTAAGGTTACGGTAGCTAATGATTGCGTTTCGCCACGTGTAAATACGGCAGAGCCGTGAGGCATTGGCAAATAATCTACTTCGCTCCAAATGGGGCGAATTTGATCCATTGCTCTACCATCCATTCTTACGTTTTCGTTTAATACTACATTACGAGCAGCATCTTTCTCCACATCGTGGTAGTATTTTTTAAGTAAATCGATATCTACCTCAGTATCTTCAGGCAAGGCATCAATATACTCGTCTCTAATTGCCTTTAATTTTTCAGACCTTTCAGCCTTTTTAGCTATTTGAGAGTTATAAACTGCATACACTTTATCATAAAGATCTTTAGCAATGGTGGCTGCTAATTCTTCATCACTTGTTTCGTGGTTATATTCACGTTTTGTTTCATTACCAGTTTCGATGGCAAGTTCTTTTTGCACTTTGCAATGCAGTTTTATATTGTCGTGAGCTAGTTTTAACGCCTCTAATAAGTCCGCTTCTTCTACTTCATCAAATTCGCCCTCTACCATCATTATGTTTTCTTCGGTAGCAGCAACAATAATATTTAAGTCCGCTTTTTCGAGCTCTGTTCTTGAAGGGTTTACTTTAAGCGCTCCCTCTATTCGAGCAACTCTTGCTTCTGAAATAGGCCCTTGAAAAGGGATATCAGAAACAGAAAGTGCCGCAGAAGCAGCCAAAGCAGCTAGTGCATCGGGCATATCGTCCGGATCAGCCGATATTAAGCTAATCATCACTTGTGTTTCTGCGTGATAATCACTCGGAAACAAAGGCCTTAGTGCTCTATCAACCAATCTACAAATAAGTACTTCGTAGTCTGAAAGGCGAGCTTCTCTCTTTAAAAATCCTCCAGGTATTTTACCGTTTGCGGCAAATTTTTCTTGATAATCTACACTCATCGGTAGAAAATCGACTCCTTCTCGCGCCTCTTTATTAGACACAACGGTGGCAAGTAACACGGTGTTACCCATTCTTACTTCAACAGATCCATCTGCTTGTTTTGCCAGTTTACCAGTTTCGATGGTAATCTCACGACCATCGGGCAATGCGATGGTTTTTTTAATTACGTTTAATGACATTCTTTTTACTTTTTATATACATCATCTCTTGAGCAGTCATGTCGCTAAGAGAGTCGGGGTAAATCCCCTAAACCAAAAAGGGGCTAGTCGCCCCTTTTAATTATTTTCTTAATTTTAAATCTGTGATGATTGCACGATACCTTTCAATATCTTTTTGCTTTAAGTAGTTAAGAAGCTTTCTTCTTTTACCTACTAATTTTAATAGCCCTTGTTGGGTTGAATAATCTTTTTTGTTTGTTTTAAGATGATCCGTTAAATGACCGATTCTAAACGTGAATAGGGCGATTTGAGCCTCCGCAGAACCTGTATCTGCTTTTGACTTTAACCGGCCATGATTCTCGAAAATCTCTTGTTTTTTTTCTTTCGATAAATACATAGTTAGCTTTTATTTTAAAATGCTGCGCAAAAGTACTAAGCTTAAAATCGATAAACAAAGGATGACCAAAAATAAACACCTAATTCGGCTAAATCTATTTGTTAAACTTTTGCGCTAGTTTTTTCAGGAGATTACTTATGGTAACCAAGTAATAATCTAACTCAAATAACCTTGCATCGTTTTTAGCCTGCCGCATAAAAAACAGCCCGATTGGGAATAATACTATATTTGCCATCCAAACCCCTTGAAATACTGGAAGCATCCCTGATTTAGCATATTTTTCGCCTCCAATGCTAATTACATAGTAAATAATAAAGAATAGAATTGATACCAATACAGGAAACCCAAGACCTCCCCTCTTTATAATGGCACCCAGTGGTGCTCCTATTAGAAACATAGAGAGGCAGGCAGTAGCAGTTGCCAACATTTTATGCCATTGAATGTCAAACTCGAAATAACTCTTCTGCAATTGTTCTATTCTGCTATTTTGCACAGATAATTTACTTTTAGCCTGCCGAGTGGTAGCCAAAGCAGTTTTTAGCGTTCGTAAACGTTGGTTTTTATCTTCATATTTTTTGTAAATAACCTCAACAACTTCTTGGTCAGATAATGCTTTTAGGGGAGTGTTCTTTGCTTTCTTTAAATTCGCTTTTTTTCGAGCAGCCTCTATTTTCTTTTTATCGACTTCTGGCTTTTTTGCTCTATCCGCTTTTTGCTTATCAGGAGCTACCGGCACTACCACGTTCTGTTTATTTAAATTGCTTAGTCGCTTAAAATTCTTCGTGGGTTTTATTTTGGCAGTGTCTATTTTAGTTAAGTTAGTTTTGCCTGCCTTATTTTTAGGTTTTCCCACCTTATTTTGTTGGGTTTCTTTGGCTTTTAGCCTTTCAGTTTCTGTCAAAGAAATCCCTTTTTTTTGCTCTACCTCTTCCTTAAACTTCAACTCTCTTTCTTCGTTTTGTTTTTTTAACCTTTCACTCCTAATTGAGTCTTCTTTTAATTGAACTTCTACAATTTCCGGAGGTATAACAATTGTTTCTTTTAAGTTACTATAAGTAAAAAATCGCTTTGGGACATCAAATACTTGACCTTTAGCTAAAATAATATCAGTTGAAAGTGAGTCTAAATCTCTATTTAACTCATTAAAATTTCGCATTAACCTATTTGAAGCAAATAACCCTTCATCTGTACGCGACATCCCAAAAGAGGATAGGTCGAATATGATTTCACTTTTTTCAAAATAGGTACGAGTAAAAGGGCCAATATGCTGGTAATCTTGTATTCTCCCTCTGGTTGACTTCCCTTTGCCTTCGGAATAATTAGACCCGTTAAACAACTCAAATTTCAAATACTGGTCGTTCATAATGGTGTACATCATGCCCGAATCCGCAATGGTCACATCTTTATTTCCACTTCTATCAGTATGATCGTAGATAATTACGCCCAGTAAAGTTTTGCCATCGGGCAATTTGCTGTCAACTTTTATTTTATACTTATCAATACCTCCATAAAACAACCCTGGCTCTATATCGAGTGCTGGTTTTTTTTGCCGAATATCATACAGCAGGCTGTAAGCTTTTAATGCAGAGTTTGGCACTAGGTAGTTATTAGAAAAGAAGGCTATGGTAGTTACAAAAACAACCAGCACAAAAATGGGCATCATAGCTCTTATTAAAGAAATGCCGGCACTCTTAATAGCAGTTAGCTCAAAATGCTCTCCCAAATTTCCGAAAGTCATTAAAGAGGCCAGCATAACTGCCAACGGAAAGGCAATAGGTGTTTGAAAAATGGCAAAGTGCATTACCAGTACACCTAAATCAACATAGCTCAAATCTTTGCCAAAAATTTGATCAACATAGTTCATCATTTGCACGGTAAGCAAAATAAAAACTATAATGGCAAATGTTAAGATAAAAGGACCAACAAAAGCCTTAATAATAAGTTTATCAATTTTTTTCATGCGCTATCAAAATGGCAAAGAATATGCCAAAACGAAATGTAAAAATATAACATTCGGAATTTAGCTGTACTAGTATTAAGTCAGCCCTCTATTAGCCACCCCAAGCTAGCCTGCTATGCGTTAAAAATAGTTCCATAGCCGTTGCTATGCACCTGTTTTTTTGCCTTTACCAGACTAGACTAGACTTAACCGTCACTAGAAGGTTGACACGACACTAACCGCCCACTATTTCTTTAAGCGAGTCCACTAGGCTACCCCATAAATCCATCGACTCTTCGTCATCGTCAATGTCAGAATAATCGATAATGGCAATAAATACTGCTTGAGTCAGCTCGTTCATCTCTAACCGTATTTCGATATAGGCAGGGTCTTTATCCTCTTCATCATCCTCTGATATAAACTCAAATCTTACAAAGTTATTTACTCTGTGGGCTGCCATTTTAGCCTTATGGTCTTCGCCATCCCAAATAAAGTTAAATATTTTGTCTTCGTTTACAGTTACATCATCGGCCATCCATTGTGAGAGACCACTAGGTGAGAATATATATGGATATAGCATCTTTTTAGATGCATTAATATCAAATTCGGCTCTAAATTCAGTTTTATTACTCATTGCTTTCGGCATTACTTTGGGGTGTAATATATAATATTTTACGTACAGAAAAAATTAATTAATAATAAACCATCTCAATAATGAATAATACCTAAATTTTATAAAACTTTGTTATTATGCTGCAAAAGACGGAAATTTATCGACAACACCATCCACATAATTTAAGGAATAACTAGAATGGAATCTTCGCTAACGGCCGAAACCTGCCACAACCCTAATGCTCCGCTTGTAAAGGTATTTCTTGGGTTGGCTGGGGGCGGACTAAACATACCTCCATCGGTGTTTAGCAAGTTTGCCAAATCGCTATAAAACAGGTACTGCTCTTTGGAAAGACTGTAAATTTTAACACTTGCCAGTTCCCCCTCTTTAAACAAAACAGGAGATGGCAAACCGTTGAGTGTTGGCCCCAATCCAACATCAGAAAACACATAGATAGTGTTGGGATATGCAATCAGTTCCTTATTTCTATAAAATTGAAATTGGAAATAGTCTTCTGTTTCTTTAGGCTCGTTGGCATACAATAATACCTGATAAATTTTATCGTCCTCTTCATCCTCTTTGCTTGGGTTAAATGCCAGCGCAATGGAGAGGCTATCAATTGAAGCAACATAATACATGGTGTCTGTAGCACTGTAATTTACACCTTCCACCTCTACATCTAACGTATATGTTGCTCCCACTTTTCCTGCATAAACAACATCCGAAAAGTAATAGCCTTTCATACTATCTATATCGAATGGATTATGCGAATAGGTATAAGTTTGACCTTCGCCCGAAACGCTAATAATGGCATCTGTAACAGGATTTACTCCAATGTCATAAAATTGAATAGAACGGCTTACTTTTACAAAATGCGTAGTATCTCTATCGGTTAAAAGGCCTTCAATTACCATTTGCGTGGTTGATTGTTGCACGTCTAACTCCACCACCTTTTCGCAAGCAAAAGATAATGCAAAAACTGCAAGTACGATAATAGTAGATTTGCCCATATTAAAAGCTTAAATTAAAGGTTACAGAGGGTATAATTGGAAACAGATAAATCATTACAAATTCTTTTTCTCCAGTGGATGCATTATTAACTTCTTTGTCACGGGCATACAAGGTAAAAGGATTATTTCGGTTATACGCATTATAAATGCCAAATACCCATTTGGTTTGTATATGCCTGTTTTTATTTTTTAAAGGCGTTAGTACCGCAGAAAAATCTAACCTATGGTAAGCAGGCAGCAGGTATCCATTCCGCTCGGAGATGTAAGAGGGCTTATAAAACTGGTATTCGTACTGCCCGGTTGGTAATGTTACAGGCCTGCCTGTACTATACGTAAACGTTGCAGAAAAATTCCATCGCTGACTTAACGAGTACCCGGCCAAAATATTAATCACATTTCTCCTATCAAAGTTTGATAGAAATTGATTTGATAAGTTAACACCGGGGATAGTTCTGGTTGATTTTGACCATGTATAATTTATAAACCCTGTTAGCTTGCCTCTGTTCTTTTTAAGTTGAAACTCAAGCCCATACGCCTCAGAATCGCCCTGCCTAAATTCGGTTGCCAAGTCTTCGTTAAAAAAAATATCGGCATTATCGGCAAAGTCTGTTACATTTTGCATTTTTTTATAAAATGATTCTACTGATACTGCATATAGATTATCTTTAAAGTTTCTAAAATACCCTACGGCAACCTGATCAGCAATTTGCGGTTTTAAATAGGTAGAACTCGGGCTCCATGTATTAAAAGGCAGTGGAACAGTACCTGATGAGATTAAGTGTACATTTTGCACCATTCTATTATAAGAAAACTTAACAGAACTAACCTCATTTATTAAATAACGGGCAGATAATCTAGGCTCAAGGTTTACATAATTAATAATGGATTCCAGTTTGTCATAAGAGTCCACTCGATCCACTTGCGGTCTAATATTGTTTTGAGGATCTTTGTAAACCTTTACATCGCCAGGCCCTATGTTCTGAAAAATGGAGAGCCTTAACCCATACACCAAAGATAACTTAGTAGAGATCGTTTGCTTATTGCCTATATAAAATGCGTGATCCAACGCATATAACTTTTGCAATTGAGTGGATGTAAAAATGGAAGATTCCATAGTAGGCTCAAAATTTGCTGGTTCAAATCTTCTGTAAATAAAGTTGTACCCAAAGTCTAGTTCATTTTTAGGTGAAATAAACCAATTAAAATGTTGTTTAAACGATAATTCGTTAATTACAGAAGTCCATTCGAACCCTAATGACGGCTCTTTTAGCTCTAAGCCATAATCAAATTGTGAGGCTATAAAAGTTGTATTAGAAAATAATTTTTCTGAAAACAAATGATTCCACCTAAACGTACCTGTGGCATTACCCCAGTTAAATCCAAAAACATTGCCTAAATCAAAGGCATCGCGCCCAAAATAAGCAGCCGCAAAAAATCGATCTTTATTACTTTGCTTCCAACTGACTTTTGCATTTACATCGTAAAAATAAACGCTATTTTCGTTGCCACTCATTTTTAAAAACACATCGGCATAAGACCTACGTGCCGATAACAAAAATGACCCTTTGTCCTTTTTTATAGGCCCTTCAATCGTTGCCTTGCTTGCCAGTGTGCCAATAGAAGCCGACCCTCCAAATTTTTTATTATTGCCATCTTTGGTTCGCACATCCAAAATAGAAGATAATCTTCCTCCATATTGAGCCGGTATTCCTCCTTTATACAAGGTAGATTCTTTAATTACATCTGAGTTAAAAACCGAAATATATCCAAATAAATGCGAAGGGTCGTAAATAGGTGCTTCGTCAATTAAAATCAGGTTTTGGTCGGCACTACCTCCTCGCACAAAATAAGAAGACGTGCCCTCCCCTGCAGTAATTACACCGGGCATCATTTGCACCATTTTAATTAAATCGGGTTCGCCAAAAACCGAAGGCATATTTTTAAGGGCTCTCAGATCTATTTTTTCGGTACTAATAGCCAAATCAGTTACATTCGCATCAGCTGCTTCGGCAGAAATAACAATTTCTTGCATAGTTTCAACGGCCGGTGCTAAATCAATATTTAGTTCTGTGCCTGATGCTAAGTTTATTGTTTTTTCAATTTTAGTATAGCCAACATAACTATAATAAACGAGGTGAGTTCCTCTTGAAACCGTAATGGAATAAAAACCATAAGCATTGGTAACTACACCTTTTTGCAAATCAGGAAAGTAAATGGTAACACCTATAAGTTCTTCTCCGCTAGTGGCGTCTCTCACATACCCATTTAGTGTTGTTTTATCACTCTGAGCCATTGTTAGCCCAATAACAAACAAAAAATGAAAGACTAGCAGTAAGGTTTTTTTAAACAAGTGGCGGTTAGGCATTTAGGAGATGGTAAAAAATAGTTAAAATGGCTTTTAGCAACCAACGAATTTATAGTACTTTAGTTGTAATTTTTATGTTTTTTTAAAATATGCTTGTTTCAAAATCAACTTATCGCCCACCCAAGTTTTTTATAGGTCAACATATCGAAACATTTATACCTTCGTACTTGCGCAAAGTAAAACTAACTCCCCCTAAAAAAGAAAGAATAGCTACGCCAGATAATGATTTTCTGGATTTGGATTGGCATAAAACAGGGTCGGACAGTTTGGTTATAGTTTCGCATGGGTTAGAAGGAAGCAGCGAAAGCCAATATGTAGCAGGCATGGCTACGTATTTTAACAAAAAAAACATAGATGTTTTAGGCTGGAACTACAGGGGCTGTTCTGGGGAAATGAATTTAACAACAAAATTTTACCATAGTGGAGCCACCTATGATTTGGAAACCATAGTTAAGCATAGTATTAGCAAGGGCTACGCTAAAATAGTACTGGTAGGCTTTAGTTTGGGGGGCAACCTAACCCTTAAATTTTTAGGCGAAGCACCCAATAAATACCCGCAAGTTTGTTGTGGGGTTGCTTTTTCTGTTCCGCTAGACTTAAGCAGTAGTTGCCACGAAATTTCTAAAGCTAAAAACAAATTATATGCAATTCGTTTTTTAAGAAGATTAAAGAAGAAAATAAGAACTAAACATAAGCTAATGGGAGATGAGTTTCCTTTAAACGGAATAGGAAAAATTACCAACTTGCGCACATTCGATACTGTTTTTACAGGCCCTTTGCACGGGTTTAAAAATGCAGATGATTATTATGCAAAATCAAGTGCTATGTTGTTTTTAGATAAGATAAGCGTACCTACATTGATTGTAAATGCAAAAAACGACCCGTTTTTGCCTGCCGAGTGCTATCCATATCAGTTATTAGAAAACCATCCTACTGTTTGGTTTGAAACCCCCAAGCATGGAGGTCATGTAGGTTTTGGCCCTGCTGCCAAAGATGGCAGTTATTGGTCGGAACGCAGGACTTATGAGTTTATAAAAAACCACACAGACCAAGGGAAGTGTTAACCCTGAATTCAGGATTTGAGCTAGTTAGCCGGGTCAATAGTCCACTGTTAGCAAAGCTAAACCCAAGGGGTTGAGGCCTTATTTTGCCGGTAACATCACTCGGTTTCATTCTTAATGTTGGTTAACCGAACCAGTTGAATCTGTGTGGCTACTCAAAAATAATTAATTGGCTTTACATTAATTCCAAATTTGATTAAATTATTTTTGTACCAGAAAAGATAATTTAATAATTGGATGCATCAAACCTATTTTACACCAGGGCCTTCGGGCTTATACTACACCGTTGAACAACACCTTAAAACAGCACTACGCACAGGTGTGGCCTCCATATCGCACCGTGGCAATCGGTTTAAAGATATTTACCAACAAGTTGATACCAATTTAAGAACCTTATTACAACTACCTGATAATTATAACGTACTTTTTACAAACTCAGCTACTGAGGTATGGGATTTATCTACAGAGAGTTTAATTAAAGAAAAATCGTTGCATATTGTAAATGGTGCTTTTTCAGAAAAATTTTACAAGGTGGTTACTAATTCCGATAAAAAAGCCACACTCATAAGTGCTGAGTGGGGAAGTTTTCCGGAAATTGATTATGACCTAGTAAAGCAAGCCGACCATATTGCCATTACCCATAATGAAACAAGTACTGGTGTTGCCACCCCTTTAGATACCATTTATAAAATAAGAGAAGAAAACCCGGGAGCCATTATTTCAATTGATGCTGTTTCGTCACTTCCTTATGTAGCTATAGATTATGCTAAAATTGATGCACTGTATGTATCCGTGCAAAAATGTTTTGGATTACCGGCAGGCTTAGGTATTTGGTTGGTAAATGACCGTTGTATTGCGAGGGCTGAAGAAGTTTTAAAAAGTAAAACCGAATTAATTTCTTATCATAATTTGCTTGCTTTAGTTAAGCAAGCCAATAACTACCAAACAGTATCTACCCCTAATGTGCTAAACATCTATTTGCTAGCCCAAGTTACAGCCGATATGGCCAATAGAGGTATTCAAATAATTAGAAGTGAAATAAAGTATAAATCAGCCATTTTTTATAAGATGGCCGAGGAGCACGCCAAACTAAATCTGCTAGTTAAAGATAAAACGCTAAGATCTGATACCATAATTGTGCTAAATACCGAAGGATGCACCCAAGAATTAATTCGATTTTTGGCCAATAAAAAATTGATTGTTGGCACAGGCTATGGTAAAATGAAAGATACCCAAGTGCGAATTGCAAACTTTCCTACGCACTCGAAAGAACAATTTGAAATGCTAACAGATTTGTTAGAGACGTGGTAATTCACTACTTTCAACTTTTAAAACCATACCTTATAGATTATGCAACCTATTCGAAAAATTTTAGTGGCTCTTGACCATTCTCCACTTGACAGCGAAATTGTGGATTATGCTCAGTTTTTTGTAAACATTACAGAAGTTACCGATGTGCATTTTATGCACGATGTAGAGTTTAGTCTCTCAGCAAGCATGAGAAAGGAGTTTCCGAACCTAGAAAAAGAAACCATAAAACAACGAAAAAACGAAATAGAAGAGGTAATAAAATCTCATTTTAACCCCAAACGTAACGTAAATACCAAGTTTACCATTACCCAAGAAGCAAACAGCATTAAACCTTTGTTAAAGGCTATAAAAGCCGAAAACATTGATATGGTAATGGCTGGAAGCAAAGAACTTAAACATGGAGGTGGCACTTTTACAAGCAAGTTAGCACGAAGAGCTCCTTGCCATGTATTAACTGTACCAATTGGTGGTAGCTCGCGCCTAAAAAGCAACCATACTATTAAAAAATTCCTAGTTCCTATCGATTTTTCAGGCTACTCGAAGCAAGCGCTAGAAAGGGCTATTTTAATTGCTTCAAGAATAAAAGAACCCGTTGAAATAATCTGTCAAAATGTTTATACTGTTCCATCGGGCTATCATTACTCGGGCAAATCCAGGGATGAGTTTGCAGAAATAATGAAGAAGCATGCCATTAAAAACTTTAAAGATTTTATTAAAAATTTAGATACCAAAGGCGTAAAATTAAGACCTGTCTATTCTAATAATACCAATGATAATAAAATTTCGTACATTAGAAACTTTGCAAAAAAAGAAAATGTGGATGGCATTATTATGGGTTCCAGAGGAAAAACGACTGCGGCTCTCTTGCTAGGCAGCGTTGCAGAAAAACTAATTAGAAACGAAAAGGAGTTTCCTATATTAATGGTGCGTAAGAAGGGCGACTTTGAAGGATTTATGGATAGAATAAGGCAACTCTAAAATTATCTTCAAAAGGCATTTAAACCTTTACCCCTTTTACTACTCTAATCACTATCTCAACACTACTGCATTTTGGAAGATTCGGAGCTGATAGAAAAGTTAAAAAATGAAGACACAAAAAATTATGCCTTTAATTTACTGGTACGAAAATACCAAGAACGTATCTATTGGCATATTCGCAAAATGGTGATTAGCCACGAGGACTCCGATGATTTAGTACAAGAAGTATTTGTTAAAGTATGGAAGTACCTCGATAAATTTAGAGGAGACTCTCAACTTTATACATGGATATACCGCATTGCTACCAACGAGTGTTTGAGTTTTTTGAACAAAAAGAAAAAACGGTTTTTTCTTCCTTTAGTGGATGTTGAAAAAGAGCTATCTACTCATATAGATAGTGGACACCATTATTCGGGAGATGAAGTTCAAATAAAACTTCAAAAAGCACTACTTAAACTACCAGATAAACAACGCATCGTTTTTAATATGAAATATTATGATGATATGAAATACGACCAGATTGCCGAAATAACCAACACTAGTGTAGGAGCACTTAAGGCAAGCTACCACCATGCCGTAAAAAAAATCGAAGAAATTTTAACCAATAATTAAACCTTTGGTCCGTAAATAAATCAAACCAACGTAATGGAAACAAATAACCCACATAAAAAATCATTTAAATTAGAAGACACCTCTAAAAGAGAGACTTTTTCGGTGCCTGATGGTTATTTTGATTCACTGCCAACCATTATACAGGCCAAAGCCATAGAAAGCACCAAGCCATCTTTTGTGTTTTCAAAAGGATTAGTACTTAAATTGGCTCTTCCAGCCTTGTTATTAGTGTTTATTGTGGGCTATGTTGGTTATAAATTTCAGCAAAGTTCACCCATTACAGATAATAATATCGAATTGATGCTTGCAGAAATAAGCACCGAAGAAATGGTTGAGTATTTGGATCAAACAGACTTATCGAGCGAAGATTTTTTAGAACTTGTTTCGTTTGAAGGGGAACAAATTGATGATTTTTCGGTGGAATTGAAAAATATATCAGACGAAGAATTAGAAATATTAATAGGAGATTTTAACCTCCAAAAATTAGAAAATATATAAGTGTTTTGGCATAATTAACTAGGTTTCGCAAAATATAAACAGATGAAAAAGATATTAATTATAATCGTTTTAATGGCTACCACCTTAACTGGCTGGGCTCAAAACCCAACCCCTAATGGCAATGGCAATGCCAAATCTAAATTAGAAGCTGCCAGAATCGCTATGATAACCGAAAGGTTAAACCTAAGCCCGGCACAAGCCGAAAAATTTTGGCCTTTATACAACCAGTTTGCCCAGGAAAGAAGGGCTATGCAACAACAAATGCTGCAAACCCGCAAGGGCATAGACATGCAAAATCTTACCGAAGAGCAAAGTAAAAAATTAGTGCGAGCACATCAAAAATTTAAGCAGGATAAACTTGATTTAGAAAATAAATATGTAAACAGAATTAATGATGTGATTAGTGCCAGGCAAATGGTAGCGTTAAAAAAGGCAGAAGATGATTTTAGGAAGATGATTTTAAACAGGCTGGAGCAACGTAAACGACAACAGTTGCAGCGCAATCAAATGATGAACCAGCGAGAGCAAAGGAGACAGCAGGGGAATAATTAGTGTTTGTCTATAAATTTTAATAAACAACTACTCCTGCCCTTGCAACTTTAGCAAAGCAAAAGCAGGAATAGGAGCAGTTTTTAGATTAACTTAAGGGAATCTTTATTAATGGCTTTAACACCCAAAAATATACACAACATACTCTCTTTAGCCCTTTGGGGCTTTTTCTGTTTGCTGCCCTCCCCAAAATTACAAGCACAAATTTGGAATCAAGAGGACACCTTATTAATTAATTACGATTCTCTTTTATCCGAATACTTATATTTCGATTCTCTTTTGCTTGATGAACTAACTTCTGACTCTGCTTCATTTATGCAATTGCTTGATGATTTAATGGGCGAAAAATACATTAAATCATCATTTTCGACTAGAATTGGATACTCAGGCCAAATTACAAATGCGGGCAGAACCATAGGAATTAACCAATATGGGTTTAATGCTGGGGTGTCTTACTATCATAAATCGGGTGTTTTTGCAGATGTATCGGGCTATTGGAACAGTGATCGAGTACCAAATTATAACACCACTATTATTGATGTTGGCTATATGGGCAATTTTGCTCCTAATTGGAGTTACTGGGCTTCGTATAGCCACTATTTTTATGCTAAAACCGAAGGTGATGCCATCAGTTTTCCGTTTACAGATGCCATTAATGCTTCTACCAATTACTACCTAAAAAAATTAAGTTTTGGTATAGACTACTCGTTTACTTTTGGTAAAGAAACAGCACACCGTATTAGATTAAACACTTCATACACATTTGCTAAGGGTAATTGGTGGATTTTTGACAGGGTTAGTTTTACGCCTAACCTATCGTTATTAATGGGCAATGCCAATGTGGTTTCGTGGCAAATTAATGCCACACAAGCAAAACAATTAATTAATCGTATTGGGCGCAAAAAATTTAGATACCTGCAAATAAATCATCCAGACGAATTAGAAGCAGCACTATCGTACCCTATTGAAACAAATGCTTTTGGCATTATGAACTATTCGCTTTTTATGCCAGTAATATTTACGGTAAAAAAAATCTCACTAATGGTAAATTATACACTCAATTTGCCTGTGGCATTACCCAACGAAGAATTAGATACCTCTTTAAATAATTTTTTAAGTACCACTTTAATTTTTACGTTTTAATGATTCAGGTGTTAGAATCCTGGTGCTTCGTAATAATAATATACCCCCAAACTGTAAGGGCAGCAGCAACTACAGGCGCAATCCATATTGGGTTAATTGTTAACTCGATTGATGAAACCCATGAAAAAGAAAACATTGCTTTGGGCTTTAACACCAACCCCAACACCAATAATGCAATTATTAACACAGGCAAAATGGCAGCAATTAATGGGTTGGGTTCCACAGGCGTTATCGAAGTTCTTCTTGCCGGGCTCACAGCAATATTAGCCATAATTCTATCAACCATTCCAGTGGGTGCTTTTTTTAACAAACCGTTTGTTACTATTTTTTTAATTTCCTTATCTTGCTCTAATTTTTTCATATCAACACAGTTAATTCATCTTTTAACAGCCCAGTTAGCTGAGTGTACATTTTAGCACGAGCACGATGCAGCCTTGCTTTTACGGTCGTTTTCTTTTCATCCGTAATCTTACAAATTTCCTGTAAGCTTTCCTCTGCTAAATAAAATAATGTAAGCACCAATTTATCTTTATCCGATAAGTTATCCATCGCTTTTTTAATATAAACCTGCTGATCCTTTGCTACTAAATTGTCCCAGCCACTATGTAAACTTACCCCATGTTTAATGCCATACTCTTCAGGCTCTAATGTATAAACGGCTAATTTCTTTTTACGAATACGAGATAAAGCTGTATTATATACAATTTTAAACAACCAACTGGAAAACTTAGCATTTTCTTTAAACTGGCTAATTTTTGAAAATACTTTAACAAACGAGTCTTGAACTACTTCTTCTGCATCCTGTTTATTTTTTACAATATTAAATGCAACTGTATAGGCCAAGTGCTGATGGTTTTCAACTAAAAGTCGAAACGCATCAATATTTCCTTGTTTCACCTTATGTATAAGCTGCTTACTTTTTTCTGTGTCGTTCACTTAAGGTATAGACCCCACATCTGCATTACCGGTTACAATAAAGTTAAACTTTTTAAAATTTGCAACCGCTTTACACATTCCGTTGTCTAATTGGTTGAACTCAAATTTTAAACATAAAACTCAAAAACACTATGGGATCTGAATTAATTGTAGTACCAGCAATATTTTTAACAATATTTGGCATTGTATATTACTATTTAACTACCAGAAACAAAGAGCGATTAGCTCTTATTGAAGCAGGCGCAGAAGCAAAGCTCTTTAAAAGTACCGCAGGCAATAATTGGTATTTTGTTATTGTGCTGGGTCTTTTAGCTATTGGCATTTCGTTAGGTGCAGCCTTTGGTATGATAATAGAACATACATTGAGGCTAGAGCACAACTCAGAACAAGGCTATGTTATTGGTATATTTTTATTTGCTGGATTAAGCTTATTGGCTTCTTTCTTTTTAATTAGAAAAATAAAGAAACAGGATGCTGAGTAGTATTCAACTACCTCTGTTAAGGTTATAAAACCTTGACAGAGGTTTACTATAAAAATCCTAACCTAAAACTAAGCCCAGTAACTACAAACATTACAGCTACAGTAGTTATTGCAATAATATGAACCACTAAAATAATTAAGTTATTTACTGATAGGTTTGGAATTAATTTTAACCGTGCATGCAAGGCCAACGCTACCGTTAAGCCTAGCAAAATAATTTTTATAGAAATATGCTTGCTTAAATTATTACTAAAATTGAACCACTCCGAAATAGGCAAATAGCTAATGGCCATATAAAAACCTGTAATAACCAAAATAATAAGTGCCGGAATTCCTACCTTTTCATATTTAGCCTCAAAGGCATTTAGCAAATCGATATTGCCGTATTTAACAACTGATGGCAGTATGCCAATGGCCAAAACTAAATGGCCACCCACCCAAACGGTAGCAGCTAAAACATGTAAGAGTATAATGTATTTGTGCATACTTTTTATAAATAATAAATACAAAACTATGCCCTTTGCAGCTCCTAAAAACTGATATGCATTAGTTATTTAGAATTAGTATAAATAAATTATTCAATTGTTTAAACCTGCTGCTTTATGCAAAAAAATTAGTTAGAAGGAAACAAACTGCAATAAATCAGAAGTTTATGTTCGAAAAGCATAGCACTAAGATAAATTTAGCACAACGTCTGATTTGCAGCAGTTTGTGTTAATATATAGAACTTCATGCATAAAAAAGTAATACCAGAGTATCGCTGATAGCTATTCGGGACAGAAAGTAGTTAGTTTTACTGCTTTTTTATCGTGTTACCCCTACTGTATAATTCATGAATAATCTATTACGCATTCCAATTAACTATCACTCAGGCATACCGACTAAAGTACGGTACAGGCTTTACTCAAATTTTGCTACTCAACGTACGCCAGCTGGCGTACGCCTCTCCCGAAAAAAAAATCGGGACAAGCTGTTCCGAAATTCTCCGTGAGTGCCTGATTAACAGCCACTTGAAATGTTCATCACGAAGATTCATGAATTATACAGGATAAGCCAAGAGCGATAGTTTCACCAACCAAAAAATAATACATAACTTTAACTTATGAACATCGAGAATTATCGGTTATACTGCCTCTCAAAAAAAGGGGTGACCGAATCTATCCCATTTCCTAAATTACCCGATGTATTGGTGTTTAAAGTAATGGGAAAAATGTTTACAGCAACGGATATAAATACCTTTTCGGGCTTTAGCATTAAGTGTGTGCCAGAAACCATAGAGGAGCTTAGAGCCAAATACCCAGCTATGCAGGAGCCTTCTTATTTTAGTAAAAAACATTGGAGCAATGTTATTTTAGATGGCTCTGTTTCTGATGAATTACTCTATAAATGGTTAGATATTTCGTATCGTTTAGTGGTGGCAAAGCTTACTAAAAAAATGCAAATCGAACTTAATCTAGGCTAATAAAGAAGCCTGACGATTTTTGTTGCGAAATCTAAAAAAAGATTTTTTTGTAAATTTGAGTATTCGGATAGAAGCTAAACCCATCCGTGTACTAAACTTAAATACCCATAATTATGTTTGTAGGTCATTACGCAGCTGCTTTTGCTTTAAAAGGAAAAGAGAAAGGAGCCTCATTAGGTATGCTTTTTATTGCTACTCAGTTTGTTGATATTTTATTTTTTCCATTTGTTTTGGCAGGAATTGAAAACTTGAAATTTGTAAAGGGTTTTACCGCAGTAAATGATTTTAATATGGATTATTACCCGTTTACACACGGGTTGTTAGGTTCTTTATGTTGGGCTGTTTTGTTTTTTGCTTTGTATTTTTTTGTTTTTGCAAAAAACAAGGCAGATAAAAAAAGTATTGCCACCGTAATGGCATTGGGCGTTTTATCGCATTGGTTTACCGACTTAATTGTACACACCCCGGATTTGCCATTAATTAACGGAGACCCCAAATTTGGCTTTGGCTTATGGAATAATAAAGTACTTACTTTTGGCACAGAAGCCATTTTGTTGGTTTTCGGGTTTCTTTATTATCTTAAAAAAACTAAAGCTGTTTCAGCTATTGGCAAATATGCCGGGCTTGGTTTTGTGCTGTTTTTATTGCTAACAAACTACTTAAACTTGTTTGTGTTACCTGCAAATGATGATATAAAATCACTTACTGTTTCAGCTTTGTTTTTTTACTTTTTGTTTGCGGCAATAGCGCATTTTGTAGATAAAAAAAGGGTCTGATATAATTACAAGAACTTGCACAGCTTGCTTTAAAAAGCTACGGGTGAGCAGCCACCCATACTTCTCCATCTTTAAAAAACTCCTTGTTCTATATTATAAAGCAATGTCGTTTAGTTAAGCCAAAACATCTTTGCGAGGAACGAAGCAATCTCTAATTTGGAGACTACAGGGTTAAGCTGAACAGACTGCAGCAATTTGATATTTAGGAACTGTTAAGGGGACTTCTGATAATTTATTCGCAAGTTCCCTGTTTTAACTTTTACATAGCTTTAAACCTTCAGAATTTTATCTAAACGAACCTTGTGATTTTTTTGAAAGATTCATCCTGATGCTGAACAACAACTCTTAACCCAACTTGAAAATTTATAAAATCAGGTCAAATTTCATTAAAAATAAACCTGCTAATACTCAGCAACTTACAAGTAAGTTTAAAATATTTTAAATTTATAAAAAAACGTAACATGCTAAAAATGAGTAACTTACGATGCTTTATTTTCAAGTTGGGTTAAGGCACTACACCAATACCAACCCATTTACAGAGGTATTAATTTCATTAGGTTTCATCACAAAACCATTGAGTATTATGTATTTGATGGTTTTATGTTTGTCAATTAATAAAAAATTGGCCTTTTCTTCAAATCTTATTTCTCGTGCCTGAACTAATTTTCTTGGATGAACAATATTAATTGGAAAGGGTACATGTTTTTCGAGAGGGATATTTTCGGTAATTAAAAATAATATCCCTTGCTTTAAAAGGCGCTTTACAGATACGGTTGAAATATTCTGAAGGTTTTGAATTGCTTTGGCTTTGCCTTCAACAACGGTTAGTTTTTGGGCATCAATGGTTTCAAATCCATAAAAAGAAGCTAAATCGCCCAAATCATTAATTTGACCAGCCGAGTAATAGTTAGGATGTCCTATTAAATGCTCTGTTCGGCTAACACCTATATCTACACTGGACTTTGAGCTAGCATTTACGCACACGTTTTTAATTAAGATGTCAAAAAGCTTGTCATCAATGGCAGGTATGGCTTCGTACTCTTTAACCGAGTAATCCTTAAAACCATTCGTAGAAATCATATCAAATGCGGCAAGCAAAGCTGTAAAGTTTAGCTTTCGTACCCCTTCTTTCTCCATATCCTGGGGCAACCAACCCGATTCTACTAATACGGTACTAATTCCTTTGGCTTGAATTGCATCTCCAAACGAGCGGTAACTATAAGCATCATCGTATAAACCAACGCCATCAGGAATATAGTTTTGTAATGTTTGATTCATTCCAGCAATGAGTTGCATAGCTCGTTTACGTGTTGCGTTAACCTCCCTTGCTTGGTTATAAGCAGGTGCTAAAAAAGAAATACTTGAAGGCACGCCTGTATTTTTGACATTATAAAACCTGCGTTGGTCATGCAGGTTAAAAGCAATATCAGGTTTAAACTTATCTACAACATCCATCAGTAGCCTGCCTTCTGGGGTTTGTAGTTGTACTGCATCTCGGTTCATATCAATTTCGGTGGCCGTTCTGCGCTGAAAACGCTCGGTACCATCGGGGTTAAGCATTGGAATAAATTGCAGGGTTAATTTTTTAGCTAATTCTGCTCGAAAAGAATTGAACTCGTCATTTGAAGTTAGAAACTGTAACAAATCTAAGATTGCCCGTGTTGCCGTAGATTCGTTGCCATGCATTTGGCTCCATAGCAGCACATTGGTTTTGCCTTTACCAAAGCTGATACTTTTAATCAATCGCCCTTCTTGAGAATAGCCAATTGTTGAAATAGTTAATTTGCTATTGTTTTTAAATGGAGCTAAGGCATTAATAAATGATGTGTGGGTAAACCGATTGGTGGTAATTTGATTAATGTGGTATTTTGCATATTGATTGGTGATTTTTAGTGCTATTTCTGAACGTTGATTTACCATAAGCTCAAAAATAGAAAGAATAGTTTAAACAATAATTGGTTCGCTAAATAGCCGCTCTAAAAATTCCACTTATGCCACAATTCTATATGAACCTTTGTGGCTCTTTGTGAAATAGTTGCCAACAGGGCTATACCACAGAGATACACAAAGAAGGCACGGAGTATCACAAAGGAAAATTCAAATTATACAATAGGGACTCGATTACAAAATAAACTGAAACCCAATCTTTACCCCAAAATCATTGATGGAAGGATCATCGGTATAAGTGAGACGATGGAAGAAATCTACCCGAATTACTTTAAAAATATTTTCAATGCCATAGGCTACTTCTATATAAGGCAAATTGGTTTGTAAAACACCAAATTGTTTTACTTCATTTCCATTATTATCTAAAATTGGCACTATTAAATCTACATTTTCTTGACGCATACCGCCATAAAGCACCTTGGCTTCCCCCACTAACCTAAGTTTTAATGCCCGCAATAAAGGAATGTAATTTAAAATTTTACCCTCGAAATGGTGTCGATAGGTCATGGTTATAAATCGATCGGAAGTAAACTCAAAATTATCCATGAGGTTGTAGGTAAAACGTGTGTAAAAAGGTGTTTCGTTGCCCCAGTGGTTTCGTAAAATCGGGTACGGCACATTGCCAAACACATATTCCCCTTCGAGTTTAAAAAAAGAGGTGCCAAGCTCACCCATTTTAATTTTTTTAATAAACTCAAGCCCAATTTTTTGGTATTGCAGATCAGCATCTATTAAGGGCATTCCTGCAGTAAGATTTAACCTAACAACCGGAAACCGACCAATGCCTCCGCTTACTCTATCGTTATCATCTATAAGGTATTTACGGTCTTTAGCCCACTCAATTTGCAGCCGTGCTTCGGTCGTTGTAATGTTAGTTTTGGTCACATCTTTTTTAGCCACATCTTGGTAATAGCTAAATTCAAAAAGAGGGTCTAACTTATCGTATCGCAAGGTTAATCGTGTGTTTACATCACGTATTAATTGGTTATTGAGTGTAAACTGAATTTTTCGATGGTCGAAAGGCCTGCGAATTGTTCCCAATCGGTTAAATGCATAAAATGCTCCCTCATCGTTAATATCGCGATAGGTAAAGTAAACAGGGTCGATGTCGTACCTGATTTCTGCACCTAGTTTAACCCAAGGTTTGCGAGATAGCACGTAGTCAACGCCTGCTTTGTATTTCCATCTTTCGTCTTTAAAACCATACCCAATAAGGCCTTTGAATATCCATTTTTTACTAAACTGAAAAGTTGTTTCTCCCCCAAATCCTAGCCGAAGCCCCTCAATATCATTAAAAGATAAGAATAAAGGATATGGCCCCACTCTAAATTTATTAAACCGATAATAGCCACTGTAAGCAAATTTGGCCATATCAATATAGGTTTTAATCGAAGGAATTTTCTTTAGCGTATCCACCATCTGATACACATTTATTTCGCTTTTGGTGAGGCTTTCATGCCTATTATCGCTCCAATACAAATCATCACTCATCCGTACCTCTTCATCCATTTCTACTGGCAGTCGGTAAAATGATTCGTTGCGAGGTTGGTTAACAATAAAGTTTTTATTGGAGATATAAAATTTGGCTAGCAGCCCTGCTACTTCTTCAGTAGGCTGGGCAACATCAATAAGTACACGTGTTTTTGAAGGCAACCAAGGCCCTGCTTCAGATTTTACAAGCTCTTGCTTAATATTTATTTTTTCGATAAAGTTAAGGTTTGCTTTTTTGCCTACTGTTACATCAACTTGCTTTAAAGCATATTCGTTTTTTGTTATCCAAATAGTACCTTTAAAAGCTAGGTCATTTTTTCGCTTAGGTTCAAAATCGAGGCGGTATGTGTAATCATCCCCAATCATAAGGCTATCTATCAGGTAAAAATTATAAACCCCCTTCCATCCATTAGCCAAAGGCGACACAAACTCCTTTTCGATGATGGTCATATAATTTCGATAAAAATTATACTCTTGATAGGTGGAGCCTACTATTTGCGAAGTAAACGAGCCATCTGTTAAACCCAAGCCTGTTACTTTCGTTTTTATAATGTACTCGTGGCGCATATCAGGATTATTGCGCACGTAGTATTTTGAAATAGCTTCTGAGAAAAATATAGGTAAGATAGGCCTGCCATTTTCGCCTGCTATAATCTCTATGCTATCGAGTACATGTACAATTTTTTGAACCTGCTTGTTTTGTTTAAACTTTTCTGTAATATTATCTACATCAGCCTCAATTTTAGTATAGCTTTCGTATTCGTACGCTGATAAAGCCCGTTTATCATTTTGCTTCTTATTTTTTACTACCTTTCGCATGATGGCAAAGGCAGGGTTTTCTTCGGCCACAAAAACCACTTCTTCAAGATTTAAAATTTCTTCAACCAGCTGAAAATCTATTCGCTGTTCTTTGTCCTGTATAATGGGCAATGATTTTTGTTTATACCCGATATAACTGGCAACAACAGAATCTACTTTTTGCGTAGTTTCAATTTTAAATGTGCCATCAAACTGGGTGGTGATTCCGATGGTTGTGCCCTTAAAAATTACATTGGCAAAAGGTATAGGATCACCATTTTCAGCATCCTTAACTTTGCCATACACAATGGTTGTTTGGGCAAACCCAGTAATGCTTGTAAAAAGAGTGATGATAATATAATAGCTAAAAAATCTCAAGGGCTAGTATAAGTGTGAGTAATGCTTAAAGAATACAAAATAATATTAAATAAATATTAGAGGCAACCAATAAAAGTAATTAATGTTTGAGGACACCTCTATTAATTGTTTGTATCCTTTGGGTTATCCCGAGTGCTCGGGATGCCTTACATCTAAGCACTTTATTTCTAACAGAGGAAAAAATCAATTAATAGAGGTGTCCTTGGGTTTATGAAAACAAATAAAGATCTAAAAACGCCTTAATACGAGCAAAAAATTCGCGTATTCTTACATTACCTGAATCTTTTAGAGGTAACCTTCTGGTACTCATAACCTGCGCATTTAAATGAAAGTAATTGCTAATATACAACGCCCTATACCCGTGAAATTCTTGTGTGATAATGGTAATTTTTTTGAGCCCAAATTCTTTTTCTACATTTTTAATAGATTCTATGGTTCTAAAGCCCGCTGTATCCATCATTATCTTTTCTTTGGAAACCCCTAATTCAATAAGTGCTGTTTTCATCATAAGTGGCTCGTTATAATATTTGCTTCGGTTGTCGCCACTTACAATCACTTTATTAATTTTGCCATTTTTTAATAAGTTAGCCGTTGTTGACATCCTTTCAGCAAAAAAAATATTTTTACTTCCATTCCTGTTTTTATTGCTAGTGCCAAGTACCAAACCTACTTCATTATACGGCACATCATCAATAGAAGTAAATAGTTGGTTTTTGGTTGATACCACCATCCATACATTAATGGCAATCATTATTGCCAAAATGGCCGCAACTATTTTTTTTATTTTTTTCAAACCTTACTGTAAATTAAAGTACCTTCTTTGTTTAATCGACATTACCTATACGTAAAAACTCCCTTTCGAGTACGTCCGATCGGGCAATACTATTTTTATACCACTCCAAGGTAAGGCTATCTTTTTCATTATCAGAAAGTTGCCAACTTAAAGAAGATGAGCGCATTTTTTGGGTAAGTGCATACAAGCTAATAGCTGCACTTACCGAAATGTTTAAACTTTCGGTAAAGCCTACCATTGGAATATGCACCAAATCATCCATTTGAGAAATGGCATAGTCGCTTAATCCAGTTTCTTCTGTGCCAAATACTAAAGCCGTTTTGGTATCAATAGGCAATTCTGCAATTGATTTATGTGCAGGGTTAGGCGAAGTACCAACCAGTTTATAGCCTTTTGCTTTTAGTTGATTAAAGCAATTATTGCTATGTTCCGACTGCTCATATTTATACACCGAAATCCATTTTGAAGCTCCTCGCACTACATAAGGGTTAATATCATATTCGTTATCGCCCTCAATTACATGCACATCTTGTACGCCAAAACAATCGCAACTGCGAACTACCGCACTTGCATTACGCGCTTGGTAAATATTTTCGAGTACCACAGTTAGGTATCGAGTTCGTTTGCCCAACACCTTATTAATGAGTGCTTTCTTATGCTCGCTTACATAAGGTGCTAAAAATTTAGTAAACTCGCCAGTACTATTCATTGCTAAAAAAGTTCCAACGTAGTACCTACCTCGTAGTCGCCTCCACCCTCTTTTTTAGGGGGTTTGGGAGTGGGCTTTTTTTCTTGCTCTACTTTGGGTTTTTCTTCTATTGCGGTCTCCGTTTTTATAGGTTCTTGTTTCGTTGGTGTTTCTATCTTTGTTTTTGCTCCGAAAGTTGATTCTGAACCAGTTTCGGTTGAATTACCGTTTGATAATTCTTCTTTTTTTATTGGCTCTGCTTCTACTTCAGGCTCAATAAATACTACTTTTTTAACTTGATGTGCTGATAATCGATTACCTATGGCTTTCCATCCTTTTACATCTATAAGTTCTTTAGCAGTTAGCGTAATTGTTTCTTTTTCTTTGGTCTTTCCTTTTATCAAATCCATTTTAACCGCTGGGTTAGGATGAACAGATAGGGCAACTAACTTTGACCCTGTGGTTTCACTTATTAAACTATATTTTTTACCCGTAGTGTTGGTTTCGATTTGAAAACGCTTGATAAAATGATTTTTAGTTTTGCCTTCTTGGTGTACCAAGGTAACCACCAACTCATTTTCTAACTTGGTAATAATACTTATTTTATCTACTTCGTAATGGTTGGATAGTTCATAAGTAGTAAGCTCGCACTGTCCATCTTTATATAAAACAAGCACACGATCTTCTCCATCAAAATTACCTATAAGGTCTCCTCTCGTATCTTTATTGAGCCTACCCACGGATGCATCGTACCAAATATCAATGCCTGATAAGGTGGAAACCCCTTCCGACTTAAAGTCGATTCTGCGTATTGGATACTTGGTGAGAATATTACCACCTGCTCCACGGCCTTTAATTTCAATAGAAGAAAAATCGAAGTCAAACACCTTGGTTCTGGCAGAGCAACCCGAGGTAAGTTTTATGGTAACTAACTCAGCCTCACCGTTAGGGTTAGCACTCACATATAGCACTTTAGAACCTTTTTTGCCTTTGGTTAAGTCATACTCCTTATCGCGGGTAACTCCCAATACATTAAACCGTTTTACCATCGTTCTGCCAGAGCCTGCATCTATATAAATAAGATTATACACCATGCGTTCATCGTTTTTCTTCCAAACACCAACGTGCAAAATATCCTTGCCCATAAATATTTTTTCTGAAATTCGCGACACCATGCAAACACCATCTTTACGAATAACAATGATGTCATCTATATCGGAGCAATCGCTCACAAACTCATCTTTTTTAAGCCCATAACCAATAAAACCATCGGCACGGTTTACGTATAGCTTTTGGTTGTTTGCAACCACCGAAGTGGCTTTAATTTCATCAAATGTTTTAATTTCCGTTTTCCGCTCTCTCCCTTTGCCATATTTATCTAATAATTTGGTAAAATAAGCGGTGGAGTAATCTATGATATTTTCTAAATTATGAGCAACCTCTTTAAGCTCCTCTTCGAGCTTATTCATAAGCTCATCTGCTTTAAATGTATCGAATTTAGAAATACGCTTAATTTTAATTTCCGTTAGCCTTATAATATCATCTTCGGTTATTTTGCGGTAAAACTGAGGCTTAAAAGGAGTTAATCCCTCGTCAATAGTTTTAATTACAGCTTCCCATGTTTCACATTCTTCAATATTGCGATAAATCCTATTTTCGATAAATATTTTTTCGAGTGATGAAAAGAGGATTTTTTCGAGCAACTCAGCCCTCCTAATTTCAAGCTCTCTTCGCAATAATTCAACCGTTTGGTTGGTGTTTATTTTAAGAATTTCGTTTACCGACAAAAACATGGGTTTATCATCAACAATTACGCAGGCATTGGGCGAAATAGACACTTCGCAATCGGTAAAGGCATACAGGGCATCAATGGTAACATCTGGTGACATGCCAGGAGCTAAGCTCACGGCTATTTCAACATCCTTTGCGGTATTATCAATTACCTTTTTAATTTTGATTTTGCCCTTATCATTGGCCTTAATAATGGAGTCGATTATGGAGCTGGTAGTTGTGGCATAAGGAATATCTTTGATGATGATTTCTTTTTTATCAACTACTTCAATCTTAGCTCTAACCTTTACTTTTCCTCCACGCTCTCCTTGTTTATAATCGGCAATATCTATGGTGCCTCCAGTAAGAAAATCAGGATAAATTTTAGGGTTTTTTCCTTTTAGTATATCAATAGATGCTTTGATAAGCTCATTAAAATTATGAGGCATAATTTTGGTGGAAAGGCCTACCGCAATTCCATCTACCCCTTGGGTTAAGAGCAATGGAAATTTTACAGGTAGTGCAATAGGTTCTTTCTTACGGCCATCATACGAAAGTTGCCATTCGGTGGTTTGGCCATTAAAGGCTACATCCAGTGCAAATTTAGAAAGTCTTACCTCAATGTATCGAGCAGCAGCCGCTCTATCTCCTGTTCGTATATCGCCCCAGTTTCCCTGAGTTTCAAATAGTAATTCTTTTTGCCCCAAGTTAGTAATGGCATCACCAATGGCAGCATCGCCATGTGGGTGATATTGCATGGTGGTGCCAATTACATTGGCCACCTTATTAAATCGGCCATCATCCATCTCCTTCATAGCATGCATTATCCGCCTTTGCACAGGTTTTAGGCCATCGTCAATAGCAGGTACGGCTCTTTCTAAAATAACGTAAGAGGCATAATCGAGAAACCAGTTTTCGTACATGCCGGCTAAGGGCACAATGGTATGGGTTTCTTCATGTTGGCCGTTGGTTGATTGTTCTTCGCTCATTATATTTCTATCCAACCTCTTTAATTAAATGTTTTAAATCTTTTTTGCTTGGCAATACCGTTTTGTACTTGCTGGCAAAAATTTGTTTCTCATTCTCTGGTAATGTGTACTTTACTACCGCCTCATTTTTATCCTGACAAAGAATTATTCCAATGGTTTTATGTTCACTTTCCAATTTAATTTTTCTGTCGTAATAATTCACATACATCTGTATTTGTCCTAAGTCTTGATGCTTTAGCTCTCCAATTTTTAAATCGATAAGCACAAAGCAGTTCAAAATTCTGTTAAAGAAAACTAAATCGATGTAAAAATGTTTTCCTTCAAATGATATTCGTTTTTGTCGGGCAACAAATGTAAATCCGGTACCTAACTCAAGTAAGAACATCTCTAATTTATTAATGATAGCTTGCTCAAGTTCGTTTTCAGAATAAGATGTCTGTTCTGGCAAACCAATAAACTCAAGCACATACGGATCTTTAATGGCATCTTTTGCACTTTCAATTACTAACCCTTTTTTAGCTAGTTTTTTTACTTGTTTTTTATCTCTACTCAATGTAAGTCGGGTATATAAAGCCGAATTATATTGCCTTTTAAGCTCTCTTATGCTCCAATTATTTTTTGCAGCTTCAATTTCATAAAAGCTACGCTCATTTTCATCCTCCATTCGCATTAACGTTATATAATGCGACCAACTTAGTTTAAACGTAGTTTGCTCTAAATCTCTCCATCTGAAATGATTTTGGGTTTTGGTAATGGTTTTTTTAGAAATCCGAGACAGTGTTTCGGATTTTCCATACGTTCTATAAAACTTACGCATTTTCTCAAGATTATCTACCGAAAACCCCTTCCCAAATTCTTGAGTTAACACATTGGATAACTCTTTTAATAACCCTTTACCATAGCCAGCTCTCTTTTCTCCTCCCTGTTCCTCTTCAATAATCATTCTACCTATTTCGAAATAGGTATGCACCATTATTAAATTAACTTGTTGTACAACTTGCTGCCTTGCCGATTGAAGTAAACCAACTGCACGTTCAAGAAAATTTGAATTAAGGAGATTGCTTTTCATTAAAACAGATTGTCTATGTTATTTCTTCTTCCACAAAATCTTTTTCAACACGCAATTTATCAATGATAAATTTTTGCCTATCTGGAGTGTTTTTACCCATATAAAAGCTTAATAACTTTTCAATACTGGTGTCTTCACGCTGAATTACAGGGTCGAGCCGAATGCCATCGCCAATAAACTCGCCAAATTCATCGGGCGAAATTTCTCCTAATCCTTTAAAGCGTGTAATCTCTGGTTTTGAACCTAATTTTGCGATGGCTGCTTGTTTTTCAGTTTCATCGTAGCAGTAAATGGTTTGCTTTTTGTTACGCACTCTAAACAAGGGTGTATCCAATATAAACACATACCCATGTTTAATTAAATCTGGAAAAAATTGCAAAAAGAAGGTTAGTAGTAATAATCGAATGTGCATCCCATCTACATCGGCATCGGTGGCTACCACAATTTTGCGGTAACGCAAGCCTTCTATGCCATCTTCTATATTAAGGGCGTGCTGTAAGAGGTTAAACTCTTCGTTTTCATACACCACTTTCTTGGTAAGGCCATAGCAATTAAGTGGCTTACCTCTCAGGCTAAAAACCGCTTGTGTTTGCACGTTTCTTGATTTTGTAATGGAGCCACTTGCAGAGTCACCCTCAGTAATAAAAACCATCGATTCTTCTCTTAAATCTCCTTTTTTATCATTGAGATGGACTCTACAATCTCGTAATTTTTTATTATGCAAATTGGCTTTTTTAGCTCTGTCATTAGCTAATTTCTTAATGCCTGCAATCTCCTTACGCTCCCGCTCACTCTGCAAAATTCTTTTTTGAAGTGCCTCAGCAGTATCGGGGTTTGTATGTAAATAGTTATCGAGTTCTTTTTTAAGAAAATCATTTACAAAAGTTCGCATCGTAGGGCCATCGGGGGTCACATTTTGCGAGCCGAGTTTAGTTTTGGTTTGCGATTCAAAAACAGGCTCCTGCACTCTTACTGCTACAGAGGCTACAATACTTCCTCTTATATCAGCCGCATCGTATTCTTTTTTAAAAAAGTCGCGTACGGTACGCACAACCGCCTCTCTAAAAGCGGCCTGATGGGTGCCTCCCTGAGTGGTGTATTGCCCGTTTACAAATGAGTAATACTCCTCCCCGTATTGGTTTGTATGTGTAATGGCTACTTCAATATCTTCTCCTTTTAATTGGATAATTGGATACCGTAGCGCATCTTGTTGCACTTTGCGAGTGAGCAAATCCAATAAGCCATTTTCGGAAAAATATTTTTTGCCATTAAGGCTTATGGTAAGCCCCGAATTAAGAAAAACGTAATTCCAAATAAGGTCTTCAAGATAGCCCGGTATATAATGGTAGTTTTTAAAAACGTCATCATCGGGCTCAAATGCAACGAATGTGCCATTTCTTCCATTGCTTGGTTCCACTTTGGCATCTTTGGTTATTTCTCCCTTGGTAAACTCTGCTAATTTAGTTTCTCCATTACGGAAAGATTGCACCTTAAAATAATTGGAGAGTGCATTTACAGCCTTGGTTCCTACCCCATTAAGCCCTACCGATTTTTGAAAGGCGCCTGAATCATACTTACCACCCGTATTTATTTTAGAAACACAATCGACTACTTTACCTAATGGGATTCCTCGGCCATAGTCTCTAATTTCTACTCTTTGCTCCGATATTTTTACTTCGATGGTTTTGCCAAAGCCCATCATGTGCTCATCAATGCAGTTATCTATCACTTCTTTTACAAGCACATAAATACCATCATCTTGAGCCGACCCATCGCCTAGTTTACCAATGTACATACCGGGCCGCAACCTAATATGTTCTTTCCAATCTAACGATTTTATACTCCCTTCATCATAATTACTAACTTCTGCCATCGATATTATTTGGAATTTGTGTTTTTAAAAGTGATTATTCAATACAACAAACTAGTTCAACTTTATTAATTAAAGATTGAAAAAGTTTATTTGAGCCACTAATTAAGTGCTTTTTGTTAATATGCGCAACTACAAGTAGAGGGCAAAATAAGGAAAAACAGCACTTAACTATCTCGAAGCCTGCTAATTGGTTGTAATTAAAAAATAATTACTTTAAACATTTTTTTTTAACTTTGCTAAAGAAAAAAGGTAAGCAAGCAACCAAACTATAAATAAGCCTAAGCTTAAGTAGATAAATGGAGCAAACGAATCATAGTCAAAATTCTCTTGCCCATTAAGAATAGCCATAAACGTGAGTGCCACCGAAAAGAATATATTTACAATAATTGATAATGATAGTATATATCTGCTGCTTACTGCTGCTTGTTTTGTGACTGATTTTGCTAACAGGTTGGCCAGTACATAAAATAACAGGTTAGTAACTAATAATACGAGCAAACTTCCGTAAAAAAAATAATCTTTATCTACATACCGAGTTGGGCTTCCGTCATTATTAAGTAAAACCAATACTTGCTCGGGCAAGCCTGCATAGGCAATAAAAAATACGAGTGTCAACACTATGAGAGAAATAATTCGTAGTGCGTTTATAATCTTAAAAGTCATTTGCATTAAAATTTTAGAGTGCAAGTTTACCCAAAATTTAGATTAAGGACACCTCTATTAATTGAATAGAATTAAATACATTTGAAAAATTATTAATCAGGCTAAGGTTATAAACAAATTTTTGGATGGACGTTAACCCAATAGTATTATCAATACCCATATTTGCAGTGCTTATTATAATAGAGGTTATTATCCAATGGGTTAATAAACGTAAGTTATACAGGTTAAACGATGCGGTAACTAATATTAATTGTGGCATAACACAGCAAATTTCTGGTATATTTTTAAAACTATTTGCGCTTGGTATTTATCAATTTATTTTTGAGCATTGGGCCATTTGGCAAATACCTACCAACTGGTACACATTAATACTATTGTTTGTAGCCACAGACTTTGCCTATTATTGGGCACACCGTATGAGCCATGAAATAAATTTGTTTTGGAGTGCCCATGTAGTACATCACCAAAGCGAAGATTATAACCTATCTGTCGCTTTAAGGCAAAGCTCTTTTCAAACAATATGGACCTCTATTTTTTTCTTTCCGCTAGCAATCATTGGGTTTAACACCTTGGATTTTGCTTTAATGGCTGCTCTCACAACGCTCTACCAATTTTGGATACACACAGAACTGATTGGCAAACTCGGCTTTATCGAATATATATTTGTTACGCCATCGCACCACCGAGTGCATCATGGGCGCAACCCCAAGTATATTGATAAAAACCATGGGGGTACTTTTATTATATGGGACAAGTTATTTGGCACTTATCAAAAAGAAGAAGAGCAGCCTACTTATGGTGTAACCACACCCATAAACAGTTGGAACCCCGTATGGGCAAATTTTGTGCACTTTAAAGTTATGTGGAAAGAGATGAAGCGAATGCCTCGTTTTGCTGACAAAATAAACTATGTTTTTTATAAGCCCGGTTGGCTGCCTGCGAATCTTGGCGGTTATCGGCCTGCTCAGGCTGTAAATCGTACTACTTATGCAAAATATGAGACTGTTGTTTCGAAGAAAATTAATAGCTATGTGTTTTTTCAATTTTTATCCATACTAGCATTTACCACTTGGTTTTTGTTTAACCAAGCCCAACTAGCGCTATTGCTCAAAGCAGGTGCAGCTGTTTTAATAATGATTACGGCTATAACCGCAGGCGGCATGTTCGAAATGAAAAAATGGGTGCATTGGGCAGAAAAATTTCGGCTTATGGCTGTATTGGCAATAGGAGCGGCTCTTGGTTTTTTCGAAATGGCCAATATGTGGGTACTTATACTAGTAGCAAATTATTACATAATTTCTAAAATTTGGTTAACACTGGCTTTAAAAACTACTACTAATGAATAGGTATAATTGGGTTTTATTGATTCTTATATTTACGTCTTGTACAAATTTATTAACTATTGATGGGTTCGATAAAGAGGCATGGGCTCAAGACCAAGATGGGTGTAAAGGGCAACGGGCTGAGTTGGTAGATGTGCTTGTATTAAATAAAGACGTTCTTTTAGGAAAAGACCAAAGCCAAATTAAGGAATTACTTGGAAAGCCCGATATGCACGAAATTTACAGAAGGGCTCAACGCTTTTATGTTTATTCGATTGAACCAGGGGCAAGCTGCACTAAGCACGTTGCTAATAAAACTAACGCTAATTTAACGCTCCGATTTAATGCTTTAGGCAGAGTACACGAAGTAGTATATTATAAATAGCCCCTGTCCATAAAGTAAATGTTTTAAAAAATAACAAATAATAATATTCATTAATAACCTAAAAAAATGATAACACATATTGTATTTTTTAACGTAAAAACAGATTTAGATAAATCTAACATAGTAGCTGAGCTAAAAGCCAAGTTACTTGCTTTGAATAAAAGCGTTCCTTCACTAAAGCATTTAGAATTTGGGGTTGACTTTAGCCAGTCGGAATTGGCGTATGACTGTGCCCTGTACTCTACTTTTAATACCAAAGCGGATTTAGATGCTTACCAAGTGCATCCAGAACATGTAAAAGTAAAAGAATACATTGGGCAAGTTTGCGCTAACCGTGTCGTGGTGGATTATGAATTATAATAAGTTATTACGGAAGTTGGCAGCTACTTTAAAACTTACGGAGCCACCATCTGCATTAGTAAGCCGCAAAAATAAGCCCCAGCCGTGCCTAGAGTGTAACCCATTACAGCCAAAAGCACTCCAACCGGTGCTAACGAAGGATGAAAAGCTGCCGCCACCACGGGGGCAGACGCAGCACCGCCTACATTGGCTTGGCTACCAACAGCCACAAAAAAGAAAGGCGCTTTTATAACTTTGGCAACAACCAATAATACGGTTACATGAATAACCATCCATAAACCTCCTACCAAGAAAAACCCGGGGTTATCAAAAATGGCCAGCACATTCATTTTCATACCTATGGTGGCTACCAAAATATAAATCATTACACTGCCCATGCGCGATGCCCCTACTCCCTCTAACTCTTTAGCTTTTGTAAACGATAATATTAAGCCCACAATAGTGGCAGTAATTACAATCCAAAAGAATGTACTATTTAAGCTATAATCATTTAAAAATGGGTAGTTAGTTTCGATAAACGGAGCCACCATACCCGCCACAGCGTGCCCAATGGCGGCTGCAATAAAGCCTACGGTTAGTACTGTAATTACATCAGTTAAGTTCGGAATTTTAGCTATTCCTGCTCGATAGGCCTCTACCCTCTCTTTTACATGTTCAATGGCCGATGCATCTGCATTAAAAAATTTATCTACTTTGGCAGAGCGAGCCGCTCCAAACAGCAAAAAAGCCATCCAAATATTAGCTACAATTACATCTACTGCAATAGAGGTTGAGTATAAATCATTGCTCGGCTTAAACATTTCGTACATAGCCGCTTGGTTGGCTCCTCCACCAATCCAACTGCCGGCAATGGTGGTCATACCACGCCAAACCGCATCGGGTCCTACGCCACCTACTACATCGGGGGCAATAATGGATGTTAACAAAATCGCCAACGGCCCACCAATGATTATGCCCACCGTACCCGCCAAAAACATAATAATAGCTTTAAAGCCAAGCTTCTTAATTTCTTTCATATCTACACTAAGCGTAAGCAAGGCTAAACTGGCTGGCAACAGATACCGAGAGGCTACAAAATAAAGGTTGCTTTGCTCACCATCAATAATACCCATTGAGTTAAAAATGGAAGGAATAAAATAACAAAGTAATAATGCAGGTACATATTTATAAAATTTTACAAACACAGTTTTGGTACTGCTTGAAGTTTTGAATATCACCATTAAAATGGTCATTAGCAATCCAAAAACAATGGCATCATTGGTAATTAATGGGGCAGATTCGTGCATAGGTATTATAAGTTTGGGTGCAATAATATAATTTTGAGTCCACTCCGAAAACACTCAACCCCAAAAAAGTTTCTTTTGGCAATATTCCCATCTTTCTCAATTAGCTAATACTCAAGCATTACCGAATCTCGAAAAATGAAAATTTTATCCAAAACAACTCTTTTTGTGAAAATTGCCTGTTTTCGGAGCGGACTCAATTTTTAAGCGACTAAAGTATTGAGAATTCGTCTATAAACTACCCCTCCCAAATATGAATAGTGAAGACACAGCCCAAGACGGACAGGGTTAACCTATCGGGTTTATGGGTAATTTAGAATACCTAAAAACACCCCTTACCTAAGAGACTGTAAAGAAATAACTTGCACAGTGTTGTTATACAATTTCAATTCCACTTGTCTTAATCATTTGAACTAATGGCAAAGAGTTATCTTTAAATTTTTTTGTTCCAACTACAAAAGGTTCAATTTTCGTATTTATTTTTCGGGTTAGACTCCAAATTTTACCAACCGTGGCATCATCAGCTTCATCGTAGTTATTAGGCACAATCATAACATCAATATCACTAGTTTCAGAGGCTGTATCATTAGAATAGCTCCCAAATAAAAAAGCCCGATTTACTGAAATCCCTTCGGTATTTAAAAGTGCTATATATTTTTTTAATAATTTTATAACTTCTCTTGTAGCCATGTTAAAAGTTTTTCAGTTTTTATCAAATAATTTGTACACGTAGATTTAGATTTAGTCGGAATGTTAGGGTTATAGTCCGGATACCTCCCTTGCAGCTGATATTTCATTAAAATTCCGTTTACTAGTCTTATCTTACGACTCGCTTAAACCACTTGCATTTAAACCGCTATTTACATACTCTTCAACACTTCTTTCAACTCTGCCAACATCATAGCTGTTGCACCCCATACATGATGGTCATCAAAATCGAAATAAGGGGCGGTTAAAAAAATCCCTTGTTTAACTTCAATCCTTTTTTCTTTAACCAAGTCTGTATTTAATAATTGATTAATAGATATCTCCAATACATTAGCCACTTCGTGCGCATCTAACTTAAACTTTGGTGGGGCATCTAAATACCCCATAACAGGCCGTACATTAAAATTACTTACAATAATAAAAAGGTCGGTTAAGCGACCCATTACGTTAACTGATGTAGTAGGCACGCCTATTTCCTCCTCCGTTTCGCGCAAGGCGGTAGCTTCAACAGAAGCATCGGCTGGTTCTACTTTGCCCCCCGGAAAACTTATTTGCCCTGAATGCACACCATCGTACGTGTGGCGTTGGATAAGCGGAAAGTATATTTCTTCCTTTTTTTTATAGAGTAAAACCAAAACAGCTGCTTCGTTCGCTCCTTTTTTAATATCAATAGCAAACCTATCCTGCAACCAATCGGCTTTGGGCATCATTCGTTTTTGAGCCTTTTTACCCGGTAATTGCTGTTTTAATCGTTGTTTCAGTTTAGTAATAAGCGGAATCATATTGGAATTTTAAAAAAATAGTATATTTTTAGCGAAAGTTCGCATTATGCAAATATCTGCTCAAAACGTACGATTTATATTCGGCCTCAAATTAAAACAGCTTAGAGCAGAAAACAACTATTCACTCTCGCAATTATCGGCCTTAACCAATATTTCAAAATCTTACCTTAACGAGATTGAGAAAGGGAAGAAATACCCTAAGCCCGAAAAAATAGGATACCTTGCTAAAGCGCTAAACACAAGTTACGACAATTTAGTGTCGCTCCAGTTAGGCAAGCAGCTTGCACCAATTTCGGCCTTGGTAAAATCAGATGTGCTTAACGAACTTCCCTTAGATTTTTTTGGGCTCACAGCCAACGACCTTTTGGTGCTATTGGCCAATGCGCCCATTCAGTTTAGTGCCTTTGTAGATGCCATTATTCGCATAGGTAAAGAGCACGATTTTAAAGTGGAAAGCCTCTATTTTTCAGTATTGCGTTCTTTTCAAGAAATGAATAATAATTATTTTTATGAACTGGAAGCAGCCGCTAAAAAACTTAGAAAAGAGCTAATATTAGATGCAAAATTAACCCATATTAAAGAAAAACTGATCCAGTTATTAGTGACAGAATATAACTATGCAATTGATTTAGATGGGTTTAAGAATAAACCTGCCTTGGAAAACTTACGCTACTTATTAGTACCAGGCAGTTACCCCACTTTGTTAATTAATAAGAAGCTTTCTTTTACACAAATAATTTTTATTTTAAGCCGTGAGGTTAGTTTTAATACCTTAAAGGCAAAAAAACGCCCTCAAACTTCTTCGTGGATTGAGACGAAATCGTTTGAACACGTTTTAAACAATTTTAGGTCGTATTATATGGCCAGCGCTTTATTATTAGATGAACGCTCTTTTACCAAAGGCCTCGTTGATTTTACCAAAAAAACTATTTTTAAACCGCAAGAAGTGGTTACCCTCATAAAAGAAACTACTGTGAGTGCCGAAGCTTTTATGCTGCGAATAACCAACTTAGTGCCACGGTATTTTAGGTACTCCAACCTATTTTTTACCCGATACAACCATTCACTTAACAATAACACCTACACCTTAAGTAAAGCACTTAATGGAGCAGGCTTATCGCAAAGCAACACGAATCATTTTGAAGATAAGGCCTGCCAACGCTGGGTAGCGTTGGAAACGTTAAGTCGTTTTAAAAAAATACAGGAAGAAAAACCCGAGAATTCAACCATTTGCTCCATTCATAAAATTAGGTTTGAAAGCAGCAACAAGCAGTACTTAGTTATTTCGATGACCCACGCAGTACTGCCCGGCAACCACCTAAACTGTACTATTTCGGTAGGTTTTTTAATGGACAACCGGTTTATGGCACAAACCAAATTTGCCCACGACCCATCTATAAAAGAGCATACCGTAACTTACGAGTGGCTAAAAGGGCAAACCAATGTATATGATAGCATTTCGAACACGCCCATTTTAGCCAGAGAGCAAGAATTGGTTAGTCTTAGAAAAGAGATTCAAAACGCACTCAATTAGTTTAGAAGTAGCTATTCAGCCATTTAAAGCTACCTTATTTAGTGCCTGTCCATAAAGTCAATATTTTCAGAAATAACAAATACCAATACTCAAATAAATCTCAAAATACAATAATGAGCCTACTCCGAAAACACCCAAAACTATTATTTAGAATCATTATAGATAATATAGTCCAACAAAAGTTATTGGCTAGTTCAGGCTTGGTATGTACCTTTGGCATCATTAAAAAATCTTAAATATTTAAGCCTACATTATGAGTTGGATTATCAACACGTTAACCAGTACCATAGGACGCAAAGTTATTATGGCACTCACCGGGCTTTTCCTCATTTTATTTTTAGCAGTACATTTGGTGGGCAACTTGCAGTTACTTTACCACGATGGGGGAGAAGCATTCAACCTTTATACCCAGTTTATGGCACACAATCCATTAATTCAGATTGTATCCAAGGGTAATTTTTTCTTTATTTTTCTGCATATTTTTGTATCGCTTACGCTTTATGTACGAAATAAAAAAGCCAGGCCTATTGGCTACAAAGTGTCGGCAGGCAATTCCAATAGCACGTGGTCATCACGTAGTATGGCTTTGCTTGGCACGTTTATTTTGATATTTATTGGTTTACATCTGTATGGCTTTTGGTTTAACCTCAAATTTGGTGAAGTTGCCATGGTGACCATAGATGGCGTAAGTATGCATAACGCTTACGCTTTAGTTGCAGAATCCTATACAATACCAGGTGTGGTTGCATTTTATATTTTTTCAATGATTGTACTGGCCTTCCATTTATGGCACGGCTTTGCCAGTGCTTTTCAATCACTGGGGCTTAACCACCCAAAATACAACGGCATCATTAGTGGCATGGGTAAATTATACGCAGTTATAATTCCTGCCCTATTTGCGCTGATTCCTATTTATATGTACCTAAATAACGCTGGATAATTATGGCATTAGACTCTAAAGTTCCTGAAGGCCCATTGGCTGAAAAATGGACAAAACATAAATTTAATAGCAAGCTGGTTAATCCTGCTAATAAAAGAAAATACGACATCATTGTAGTAGGTACTGGTTTAGGTGGCGCATCTGCTGCGGCCTCTTTAGCCGAACTGGGCTATAATGTAAAAAACTTCTGCTATCAAGATAGCCCTCGTAGAGCACATAGTATTGCAGCTCAAGGCGGTATAAATGCTGCCAAAAATTACCAAAATGATGGTGATAGCGTTTATAGATTATTTTACGATACCATTAAAGGAGGTGATTACCGATCAAGAGAAGCCAATGTTTATAGGCTTGCAGAAGTAAGTAACGAAATAATTGACCAATGCGTAGCACAAGGAGTTCCTTTTGCACGAGAGTATGGTGGGCTGTTAGATAACCGATCGTTTGGTGGTGCGCAAGTATCACGTACTTTTTACGCCCGTGGTCAAACAGGGCAACAATTATTGCTTGGTGCTTACAGTGCTCTTAGCCGACAGATTGGTAAAGGAAAAGTGGAACTCCACGACCGAACCGAAATGCTCGACTTGGTAATGACCGATGGAAAAGCAAGTGGAATTATTACCCGTAATTTAATTACAGGCAAAATAGAATCACACTCTGCAAATGCGGTTGTACTTGCTACTGGGGGTTACGGCAATGTATTTTTCCTTTCTACCAATGCCATGGGTTCTAATACTACTGCTGCCTGGAGAGCACATAAAAAAGGAGCCAATTTTGCCAATCCTAGCTTTACACAAATTCACCCAACCTGTATTCCGGTTTCGGGCGAACACCAAAGCAAGCTTACACTTATGTCGGAAAGTTTGCGCAACGATGGGCGTATTTGGGTGCCTAAAAAAGCCATTCCAGGGCTAACTGCTGCCGATGCAGTAAAATTGCCCGAAAATGAAAGAGATTACTACTTAGAGCGTAGATACCCATCCTTTGGTAATTTAGTTCCCAGAGATGTGGCCTCACGAAATGCCAAAATGGTATGTGACGAAGGTCGTGGTGTTGGCTCTACCGGTCAAGCGGTATTCTTAGATTTTTCCGATGCCATCAACCGATTAGGCAAAGATGCCATTGTAGAGAAGTACGGTAATTTGTTTGATATGTATCAGCAAATTCAGGGTGATAACCCCTACGAAGTACCCATGATGATTTACCCTGCGGTACACTACACGATGGGTGGCCTTTGGGTTGACTACAACCTAATGACGAACATACCTGGGTTATACGCCATTGGCGAATGTAATTTTTCTGACCATGGCGCCAACCGATTGGGTGCTAGTGCCTTAATGCAAGGGTTAGCCGATGGCTATTTTGTATTGCCTTATACCATTGGCGATTATTTAGCCGATGCTGGATATGAAAAAGCAAGTACTGACTCTGCCGCTTTTAAGAATGCTGAAAAAGTCGTAAAAGAGAGAATTGATAAATTATTATCAATCAATGGCACTAAAACAGTAGATGATTTTCATAAAGAACTAGGCAAGGTAATGTGGAATAATGTAGGTATGGCTCGTACCGAAGCCAGTCTTAAAGAAGCAAAAGAGCAGATTAAAGCCATTCGGGAAGCATTTTGGAAAGATGTAAAAGTAGTTGGCACTAATGAAGAAATGAATCTGTCGTTAGAAAAAGCTAACCGTGTAGCCGATTTCTTGGAGCTTGCCGAGTTAATGGTTGACGATGCGCAAAATCGTAAAGAGTCGTGTGGCGGCCACTTTAGAGAAGAGTCTCAAACCGAAGAAGGCGAAGCACTGAGAATTGACGATGCCTATTCGTATGTAGCTGCTTGGCAGTATAATGGAGAAGGCAAGGAAGAAACCTTGAACAAAGAAGAACTTGTTTTTGAGAATGTTAAACTAACCCAGAGAAGCTATAAATAGTTAATAGAAATGAGTTAATGGTAAAACAATGTCTGATATAAGATCATTTGAAGATTTAGAGTGTTGGAAAATTGGAGTTGAAATAAGAAAACTTAGTATGCAAATAGTAAGGTCACTGCCACCCGAAGAAAAATATGATTTAGGAAGCCAATTAAAAAGAGCTGCACGGTCGATAACTGCAAACATTGCAGAAGGGTATGGCAGATTTCATTTTCAAGAAAACATTCAGTTCTGCAGAATTAGCAGGGGTTCTGCGTATGAAACCATTGATCATTTATTAGTTGCAACTGAAGAATCGTACATAACCCAATCAGAATTGGATAATGCAAAAGGGCTTATCAATACCTTCTTGAAAGTTCTTAACGGATATATTAAATATTTATCTAATGCGAAAAAGAACAACAACCATTAACCAATAACTTAGTAACCAATAACAATTAAGAAAATGAATCACAAACTAAATATATGGCGTCAAAAAAATGCCAACGATAAAGGGAAATTTTACACGTATGAAGTAAGTGGTGTATCGCCCGATCAGTCGTTTTTAGAAATGATTGACGAGTTAAACGATGACCTTACTCGTAAGGGGGAAGACCCTGTACACTTTGATCACGATTGCCGCGAAGGAATTTGTGGTGCTTGCAGCATGGTAATTAATGGCCACGCACACGGGCCAAAAGGGTTAATTACAACCTGTCAATTGCATATGCGTAGCTTTTCGGATGGTGAAGAAATTACCATCGAACCGTGGAGAGCCAAGCCTTTTCCTGTTATCAAAGATTTGGTGGTAGATAGAACCCCTATGGATAGAATTATTCAGGCAGGAGGTTATGTAAGCGTAAATACTGGTGGCACCCCCGATGCCAACGCAATTCCTATTGCCAAACATTTGGCCGATACAGCAATGGATGCAGCCCAATGTATTGGGTGCGGTGCTTGTGTGGCTACTTGTAAAAATGCCTCGGCCATGCTATTTACGGCTGCTAAAATTTCTCAACTCGCTGTATTGCCTCAAGGTAATGCCGAGCGGGCTAACCGAGCAGAAAAAATGATTGCCGTAATGGAAGAAGAAGGATTTGGTGGATGTACAAACACAGGTGCTTGCGAAGTAGAATGCCCCAAAGGCATAAGCCTAGAGCATATTGCTAGAGCTCACCGAGAGTATATGAGTGCTAAGTTTAGCTCACATAACGTGTAATACTTTTCAGCTCATACACTTGCCTCGCTATTTCTAATTCCTCATTTGTGGGTATTACCCAGATATCGATTGCTGAGTTTTTGGTGGATATTTTACGCTCTCCTCCTCTCACTTTGTTTAGCTCAATATCTAAATCAATGCCTAGGTGCGCTAATCCTGCTACTGACTTCGCACGAATAATAGCACTATTTTCGCCTACACCAGCGGTAAAAATAAGGGCATCCAGCGGTGCTTCAATAGCAGCTAAATAAGCTCCAATATACTTTTTTATACGGTACGTATAAACAGCCAATGCCAGTTGCGCTTCTTTATCACCTTTTGCTGCGCGCTCAGTAACACCACGCATATCATTATCATTGGCAAGCCCTTTAAGGCCACTTTCTTTATTAAGAATATTCTTAATATCATTTAGCTCGTAGCCTAAGGCTTCGTTCAAGTAAAAAATTACACCTGGGTCAATATCACCACTGCGCGTACCCATAACTAAACCTGGCAATGGAGTAAGACCTAAGGTAGTATCGATGCTTTTGCCATTTTTAATGGCTGCCATGCTGGCTCCGTTACCAAGATGAATGGTAATTAAATTTACTTTATCTAATGGCTTATTTACTAAACTAGCCGCTCGTTTAGTAATATACCGATGCGAGGTACCATGAAAGCCATAGACACGCACACCATTTTCAGTATAGAATTTGGAAGGAATCGCATAGCGATAAGCTTCCTCCGGAATAGATTGATGAAAGGCCGTATCAAACACCGCCACTTGTTTGGCCTTTGTAAAAATTTGTTCGGCCACCTCAATACCTATTAAATTAGCGGGGTTATGCAAAGGCGCTAGTGGAGACAATTCCTTAATTTTATCTTTTACTCTTTTTGTAATTTCTGTAGTACTCGAAAATGTTTCACCCCCATGAACAACCCTATGCCCTACCAACTCCACTTCGTTGGCAGAAGCCAATACGCCAAATTTAGCATCTATAAGTAAAGCGGCAATGCGTTCCATACCCACCGAATGGTTTCTAACAGCCTTTTCTTCAATATGTTTTACTTCTTTATTAGAGCATGGATAAATTTTATGGGTAAGTACACCTGCCTTTTCTCCAATGCGTTCTATCAACCCTGTGCATAGCACATCACCTGCTGGCATGGTAAAAAGTTGGTATTTAATGGAAGAGCTTCCTGTATTTATAACGAGTACTTTCATGGCTTAGTTAATGGTTATTAGGTTAATGGTTATTAGGTTAATGGTTATTAGGTTAATGGTTATTAGGTTAATGGTTATTAGGTTAATGGTTATTAGGTTAATGGTTATTAGGTTGGATAATTAATTGGCAATTACTATTAACAAATAATTCACTAACTAATAACTCGTTTTTATCATCCTTCCTGTGCCTGAATTGCCGTTATAATAACCGTATTTACAATATCTTCTACCAAGCAACCACGGCTTAAATCGTTTACGGGTTTATTGAGGCCTTGCAATACGGGGCCAATGGCAATAGCCCCTGTTTCGCGTTGCACTGCTTTGTAAGTGTTATTGCCTGTATTCAAATCAGGGAAAATTAATACGGAGGCTTCCCCCGCAACTTCTGACCCCGGCATTTTTTTCTTGCCTATTATTGCATCAACTGCCGCATCGTATTGAATGGGCCCTTCCACCTTAAATTGGGGAGCTTTCTCTTTAAATAGTTGGGTGGCACTTCTCACCTTCTCCACTTCCGCTCCTTTGCCCGAATCTCCAGAGGAGTAAGAAAGTAGTGCTACTTTAGGCTCAATGCCAAATCGTTGGGTGGTTTCTGCCGATGAAATGGCTATTTCAGCCAATTCTTCTGCAGTAGGGTTAGGGTTTACGGCACAATCGCCATAGGCCACCACCCGATCATCTAATAACATAAAAAATACAGAAGAAACTACTTTATAACCTGGTTTGGTTTTAATAAATTGCAAAGCAGGCCTGATGGTATGTTGGGTAGTATGTGCAGCCCCGGAAACCATTCCGTCTGCTTCGCCTTTATGCACCATCATAGTGCCAAAATAAGACACATCGTGCATTAAATCAGTAGCCATTTCTAACGAAACTCCTTTTGCTTTCCGCAATTCGAACAGTTCTTGGGCATATTCTTTGCTCTTATGAGTATCATCGGGGTCGATAATCGGTGTTTTATCAAAATCGATTATCAAGCCTAGCGTATTGGCTCGGTTCTTAATTTCTTCTACATTGCCCAAAACAATCATATCCACCACATCTTTTTTCTGCAGTATTTCAATAGCTTGTAGAATGCGATCGTCATTACCCTCAGGCAACACAATGCGTTTACGATTGCTGGCTGCTAATTTTTGCAATTGATAGACAAACATTTTAGGGGTCATACCTGCAGCCTGGGTGCTTACCACCCGCTCTTCAAATGCTTTTAAATCTACGTGCTTATCAAATAGCTCTAAAGCTATATTTATTTTACGATGGCTTGAGTTGGAAATAGACGATTTTATATTGCCTGCATTTACCGAAGTTTGAAACGTAAATTCTTTAACAGAAAGCACTGGGAAAATAGTAGGCAGACCTTCTAGTAACTTAAATACTTCTTTAGGAGGATTATAACCTCCTGTTAACACCATACCAGAAATACTTGGAAAATTTTGAGAACTATTGGCTTGCAAGGCTCCCATTAAAATATCGAGCCTGTCTCCGGGGGTGATGGCTACGCTTCCATCTTTCATCATTTTAAGGTAGTTATTTAGCTGCATAGCTACCGATTGAAACGAAGTGGCTAAATTATCTAATTTATCTTCTCCAAAAAGCACGTGAGCACCTAGCTGATCGGCAACCTCCTGCAGTGTTGGGCTACTTAGTATTGGGTCTGCAGGTATTACCGAATGAAACCCGGAAATGGTTGGTAATTGGGTTTTCATCTCTTGGAGTAATTCCTTTTTACGGTCTTCCATTACTCGATTAATA